>JAFQMX010000036.1 GCA_017396125.1 Clostridia bacterium | reverse complement strand
TTTGTGCACCGCACACCGCAATCATACTCATCAAAGTGGTGCGATCGTAATAATTTATATCCAGTAGCTTCCTAAGATATTTTTCGGCGTTTGGCGCGTCACCGATATTCATCATACACACCGCCACCTTTACAACGAGTCCTTCTTCTTTTACATCAACCGCCAAAAGTTTACTTTTGTAAAGTTCCATTTCGGTATAAAACGCGTTGTGATAAGCAACCAAAATTCGACAAGCAAGCGCAAAAACGTGACTTTCGTCCCTTTCCAGCACCTTGTCGGCATAAACCGCCGCGTCGTCAAAGCGCTTTTCGTTGAGATACAACAGCGAAAGCAACGAACAAATTTCGGTATACTGCTTGATTTCGGGACGTGCAACGGATTTTAATAATTGCTCGGCATAGGCGGTGTCCCCACCCAACATAAGCTTGGAAGCGATTTCCACCACACGGCTCTTGTCCTTTGAATCGTAAAGCTTGATGGGTGGCTCTTCAATTTTTTGCTGTACGAAAAAATCATCCAGCTCCTCCGCCGTCAGCACCTTTTCGTCCAAACCTTTCATAAAATAAAAATTTGCAAGCTCCTGCTCGTTGTCCTCGATATAACAATTTATCAAGCCGAGATAGGCTTCTTTGTTGCGAGGCTGGGCATTGTGCACGCGAATATAATACTTCTGCGCCTCCGATATACAGCCAACGTCCAAATACGCCGAAGCAAGTTCCAGCTCGACGTCCGTATCCTTTTTTATTTGCAAAGCCTTGTACAGTGAATAAATCCCCGAGGGAAAATCTCCGCTTTTAAGTCTTTCGATTGCATTATCGTATAAAAGTTGTTGGTCCTTTATGTTGCGCATTTTATCCTTTTTTAACTACGAAATGTATACGCTCGCTGTTCTTTTTGGGCTCGGTTGCGGTCATATCTCCGTACACGTCCACCGACTTAAAACCTGCCGAAAACAGCGCTTTTTGCAATTCGTCCTGCGTATAAATATACATACGCTGGTTTTCTTCTCTTTTTATATAACTATGTTGCTGTTTTTCAAAAAAGACAAGGCGCATATCCAATTTATTCTTTTTGCAGTCGTTTTGCCATACCAAATCGGCTTTTCCACTCTCAAAATAGAATACGTTGTCCGCCAAAACATTCCTCAGCTTGTACTCGGTGCTGATATCAAAAATAAAAACTCCGTCGGGAGCAAGATAGGAGTACACCTTGGAAAAAAGCTTGCTCGGCTCTTTTAGATAATTTACACCGTCGCACGCCACCAGCACGGTGTCCACCTTTGTCGGTGGCAAAAACTCCTGCATATCCGCCTTGATGAAAAGAGGACGTCTTGCCCCACACTTGCGACTAGCAACGTTGAGCATTTCCGCACTCAAATCCACCGCCGTAACACTGTACCCATCCTTACAAAGGCGCGAGGTAAAATTACCCGTACCACAGCCCAGCTCCAAAACCTTGCCCTTTATGCCAAAAGTTTTGAGGTACGAATACCAAGCGTCGTAGTCTGCGCTCATCATTTCGTCGTAATATTCAGCGAGAATTTCGTACATAGCTTTTTACTTTTTCTTTACGTTGGCCGCCGAAGCAACTGTTTTTACCGCAGGGCCTTGGCTGCCTTTATTTTTGTTTTTATTTCCCTTTTTCTTTTTGAAGTTGGCGAAAAGTCCGTCGTACACGAACTGCGCGTAAATCGTCCACACACACGCAAGATAAGAAATTCCCAAAGTCGCCGCCATAACTACGCCGATAATACGCAATACGCTAGGGAGCAAGAAGAACAGAAGTGGCAAAAGTCCAAATGCGATAAAGATGAGGTTTTGCGGTATGAAAGATACGGTAAATATCAAACTGTTTTTGAGCAGCGATTTAAAACCGAGATTGTATACGCTAGCCTGCGTGGTCATATACATAGTTACGCTAAGCACGACCAGGAAAATTATTATTACCGCAATTACTGCAATAATTTTGAAAACTACCGACAAGTGATAAACGTCAAACACGTTGAGCGAAAGCTCGAGAAGGAAATAACAAAGTCCCACCAGCAATCCCATCCACATAAATGGAACGAAATTGTTTCGCACGCCTCTTACGAAAGTCTTGATAACTTTTACATCCGTGCCCCAAACCTCGTATTTGACTACGTTAAACAGTCCCGCAAGTCCCACGAAAGCCACAACGAAGCACGGAATCATAATCAACGCGCGGTACATTGTAAGATAAAATCCTCTGGCAAGTCCGACTTCTGCCGCATCCGTAATTACGGGATAACCCAAGCCAAAATTTCCGCTGTAATTAATTGCAACGTTGGCGTAGGTGTTTTTTACGTAAAACATAATAAATACTACAATCATTGGCGCACAAAAAAGCAACTCCAACCAGTTGGCTTTGGACATAATCCAGAGTTTTCCCAAAAAAGTCGCCTTAAAATGCGCAAATCTACCCACGTTTGGACGATTGTCCTCAATATATTTGTGATTGACCTCGTCGTACGCTACCTTGCTCAAAAGATTAGTCATCATACTCTCCACAGTTACGGGCAGAAATTTCACCCTAAATTTATACTCCTATATTTTAGCATAATAATTTATTAATTCCAAATGATTTTATCTCATTTTTTTAGAACGCAAGTATTTTAATTTTAATATAAATATATTACTCGTTACTTGTTACTTGGGAGGTGTTATGTACAATATCGCAGTAGTAGGCGCGACAGGCCTTATCGGAAGAAATATTTTGGAAATTCTCAGTCAAAGGAATTTTCCCGTAAAAAGAATAGTTGCCTTTGCTTCAAAGGACAGCGTGGGCAAAATTGTGAAGTTCGGCAGTGAAAAACTCGAGGTTTTGGAGCTAACTGAAGAGAATATCGCCCGTAGCCAAACGGATATCGCTCTTTTTAGCGCGGGAGGTGACGTAAGCAAAAGATACGCGCCCGTTTTTGCGACGCTGGGCGCAGTCGTTGTGGACAATTCTTCGGCGTGGCGCATGAACGAGGGAGTTCCTTTGGTTATTCCTGCCGTCAATCCTGCCAGCGTGACAATGCACAGCAATATTATCGCAAATCCCAACTGCTCCACTATTGCGGCAGTCGTTGCACTCGCGCCCCTGCACAAAAAATTTGGGCTAAAGCGCGTAGTTTACTCCACCTACCAGGCGGTAAGCGGAGCGGGAATGCAGGGAATTTATGACCTACAAGAAGGCACGACTAACAAATTCCCAAAACCTATTTGCCACAACGTTATTCCGCTCATTGATAAGCTTGACGGCAGCGGTTACACACTCGAAGAACAAAAAATGATTAACGAAACGAAAAAAATTCTTGGTAACGACAGAATTTTCGTCACGGCAACGTGCGTGCGAGTTCCCGTCTACGTCGGTCACGCAATCAGCATCAACGCCGAGTTTTACAGCAAGGTGACAGTAAACGAAGTGGAAAACACGTTAAAAAGCTCTCCGGGCATAACCCTATCGGATCTACCTACTCCGCTGGAATGTAGTAACGGTGACACCACCTACGTGGGAAGAATAAGGCGCGACGAAAAAGAAAACGCCATCAATATGTGGGTGGTAGCGGACAACTTGCGACGGGGAGCCGCCACCAACGCTGTGGAAATCGCCGAATTATTGATACAATAACTTTGAAAAATTTACCTTGCAATTGCCAAAAAGCTGCCGTAGCATTTAATTTTGGTAAGAATTTTGCGATAGCGCATATTAAAATTTTTGACCTTTTGTTTTTATCAAGCAAATTTACAGCCGTAAAAAATATTTTTGATTTTGTATTTTGGAGAGAAAAAAATGAGTGTTTTTCAGGGACTTGGTATAGCCATGGTTTCGCCGTTTTGCGACGATATCGAGGGAGCGGTACAAAAGCTTATCAATCACTACGGAGAGTGCGCTGACGCATTAATCGTGGGCGGCACGACTGGCGAGGCCAGCACTATGACTACCGAGGAAAAGGTTAATCTCGTAAGATTAGTAAAAAAACACGCAACCGTTCCCGTTATCGTCGGAGCTGGGAGCAACTGCACCGCAACAGCCTGCGACAACGCAAAGCGCTATGCCGATCTTGGCGCGGACGCTTTGCTGGTCGTTACACCGTACTACAACAAATGCACGCAGGACGGGCTTGTTGAGCATTACGGACGCATCTGCGAGCAGGGCTTGGACGTTATTGCATACAACGTACCGAGCCGCACGGGAGTTAATATTTTGCCTGCGACCGCATTTCGCCTAGCCGACATCGACCACTTGGCAGGATTAAAGGAGGCAAGCGGTGATTTTGCTCAAATGATGGAAACATTACGTCTGACCGAGGGCAAAATTGACCTTTATTGCGGTGACGACGATCTCAACGTCCCTGCAATTTTGATGGGGTACAGCGGTACCATTTCGGTGTGCGGAAACGTTGCGCCCAAAATCACCTACCAAGCGGTCAAAGAAGCGCAAGCAAAAAACGCAGTAATTGCCTCCGCCTACCGCCACCTGCTCGCACCCCTAATTAAAGCACTGTTTTGCGAAGTTAACCCAATTCCGACAAAAGCTGCTCTGAATTTAATGGGAATTGAAGTCGGCGCTCCTAGGCTTCCGCTGACCGAAATGAGAGCAGACAACTTACAAATTCTAAAAAAACGCCTTATGGAGCTGGAGCTTTTATGACGAATATATTTATTTTTGGAGTACACGGCAAAATGGGCGCGCTGACCCGCCGACTTGCCCAAGCAAAACGGGACGTGTGCGTCAGCGGGGGATTTTCCACCAAACGGCATAGCGATGCTTTTACGTCTATTGACCAAGTAAGCGTACCCATGGACGTAATCGTGGATTTTTCCTCGCCGTCCGCAACCGACTATATCGTTAGGCTTTGCCAAAAAAACTCTTGCGCGCTCCTTGTGGCAAGCACCGGTCACACACCTGACCAAATCGAGCGTATAAAATTTCTTTCATTTAAACACCCCGTTATGATCAGTCCCAATTTGAGCATAGGCGTAAACCTGTTTTTTGCGCTGACCGAGTTTGCAAGCAGGGCATTTTCGCACGCCGACACCTGCATAATTGATTACCACCACTCACAAAAAAAGGACGCTCCCTCCGGCACGGCAAAGGCTCTCGCCAAAGCGATTGAAAACGGAAAAAACAACCGTCAAAACCGCCTAAATGAAGAGCGAATGGAGCGTGAACCGCAAGTTGCTACACTATCCATGCGAGGTGGCACAATAGTAGGCAAACACGACGTAATTTTTGCCTGCCACGGCGAAACGATAACGCTCACTCACAACGCCGAAAGCCGTGAGATTTTTGCCGACGGAGCGATTGAAGTAGCAACTTGGCTAGCAAAAAAATCAGCGGGGCTGTATAGTGTCAAGGACTATATTCGCGAGGCTCTGCACGTTGAGCTGTAGACGGCAAAGGGCAAAAAAGAATAAGACGCATAGCGGTTATTTGACGCTTGTAGCATTTGCAATACGAATTAAACCGACAAGTCTTACGAGCAAAAACGAATTATTTATAGCAAAAAAGGTCGGGGTTTTACCCGACCTTTCGTATTTATTATTTGCTTTTACTCTGACGATTAAATCGAAACAGACTTGGTATATTTCAATACCATCGCGGTACGCATGAGATTGTAGATACCATCCTCATCGAAATAATTCTTTATTTGCAACCATTCATCAAGGTTATTTTGGAGCGTGTTGTTAGCCTGACCGCCCAAAACATGCTGTTCGTATTCAACGCTGTGGTTGGAATATTTGGACTCAACTGCAATTCTAAAGATATTGTAATTGTAGCTAGCGTACGGAATATCGATTACAATTACGTCCTTCTTCTCTTCGTTATTAATTACGAATTCCTCGCCAGCGGCGTTGGACACGGTAACCTTGGTGATATCCGACGCATCAAGCAATCTGACTGTAATTTTGCTATAAACCGCTCCATTATATGGGGTAAATACTATCTTACCGTCCACAACCTCAATTCTCGGCTGATTCTTGAGAATATTAGAGGTTTCACCGTTAAATTCCTTAACGTACGCGCTTTTCTCGTCGTTCCACTTCATCTCGTCGATTGCCTTGCTCATATATTTATAAGCCATATGGTCGTGGATTTCTACGGTTTCAGTAATATCAGTTTCGTTTCTTTCCCAAACGTAAAGCAAAGAATCCTTGTAAATAGAATCTGCCGCAGGGAACGAACCGGTGTAAGCAGTACCGAATCCAGTCGAGAAAGACGAACAAAGAATAATCACTACCATAGCAATTACGGTAACTGCGCTGAGAGCAACCGCATGGTTGTATCTCCAGTCAATCTTTTCGTTGGTAACTTTCTTGACTTTCTGAACGGTGAACTTACCTTTCTTTGCCTTGTCCTCTACTTTTTCTTCTACGGTTCTCTCCACTCTGATGGTACGCTGAGGAAGCTTTGCCATAAGCTTGTTGAGCGAAGGAATCGCGAAATCAAAGTACGGTACTATCACGCCCAGCATTGCACCGAAAGCAACGAGGAATGCGCAAAGCCAAACGGTAGGAATTAACTTCATAGCAAGCGCGGTGAGCGTCACAAACATAGGGAACGCAACGAGCACCATAGGAATCGCATACAAGAACAACCTTTCGATATCCATACCGAATTTAGCACGGAACTTGTCTTTTACGAGCACAGTCACTAAGAATACTATCATTTCGAGAAGACCGGCTATCGCAAAAATATGGCTGATTTGCGGCATAGCGAAGGAGCAAATTGCACCAACGAGAGCGAACAACACAGCCGAGCCTCTAACGATATCGGCTGACTTGATACGGAAAGTTCTCTTATAAATATAATAGAAGGCAGCCGCTGCCGCAAAGAACAGCATCATTCCTCCGATAATCACACCTGCATTGATATAACTGAGCGAGGTCATTGCGTTAAACGGAAGTACTCCAAATCCCACCATGAGAAGCACGCTGAGGAAATATACTCCGAGAGTTAGCAATCCTGCGCTTACGAGGGTACTGATCTGAATACCTATTCCGCAAAGAAGATTGATAATCGAGAACGATTTTTTGAAGATATTGAGCACGATTGCGCCCACCAAAAGCACGAGTATCAAAGCTGCAATAACGTACGCTGCGGTATAGGAATAGGTTACGTTGAAAAGTCCGAGATAACTGAAGTAAACTCCGTTGTCCCCTTCCTTGATGCTATCGAGTTCAAAGCTACCGAACGCCGAAACAACACCGTTGATAAGATTAGACTTTGCTTTGATAGCAGATTTGCTAACCTTGCTTACGGTATCAAGTGAAGTGTTTACGTTATTTCCGACATTAGAAAGATTCAACGCCTCTATATTGTCGAAGATAGCAAAGTCGCTGGTCTCGGCATTTTGCGAATAGATATATCCAAAAGCGGAATCGGTAATTACGCCGCTTACTTTTTTATTGAACTGAGCAACGAGCTTAACGTTTTCGGTTTCCTCGAACAAAGCAATTGCTCCGTCCGTTCCCATGCCGTTAAAGTTAATTCCAAGCTTTGCACGGGAGTAAACGTCCATAAAGCCCTTAAACTGATAACGGAATGCATACGCGCCGTATGCACCGTCGTTTTCCGCGTCGGTAAATACGAACACAAGATCGTTTTTGAATGTCTTGGTTCCTCCAGCGATAGTCTTGATGGTTTCAAGCATAGCTGCAACGCTCACGCCGTTGTCGCTAGCACCGTTGCTACCGTAAAAAGAATCATAGTGCGCGGTCATAACCAAAGCGTCGCCCGCAGTTCCCGAAGCAGTACCCGTTCCCGGAATAACTACTATGATATTTTCAACTTTTCTTTCTACTGTCGCAATCAATTCGTCGCCACCGCGCATGGAATTGATTTTTTCAACGGTTTCCTGCGTCAAAATATCGTTTTGTACGAAATAAGTCGCAACAGGCTTTCCGCCATCGGTAACAAAGTCGCAATTAACAACCTGACCGTAGAGGTCATCCTTGTCCTCGGTAAATTCGCTTTGCTCTGCAACGCCGGCTTCTTTGAGCTGGTTCTTGATATAATTACGAACTCTTAGCGAAGCGTTCTCGTCGGTAGAACTGTGGTTTGCCGACGCAATAGTATTCAAATGCGTTTTTACGTTGGAAGTAAATTCGTTGCTTACACCGCCCGCCGCTGCGTACGGATTAGATGCCGCCACCAAACCGAGCACGAGCATCAAAACCGTGAGCACCGACAGTACGGAATAATAAACTGCCTTAAATTTCTTCATTTTGCTCTCCTATGTTTATAACAGTCTTATGGTTATACCATAACATTTTACCATAGTCAAAACAAAATTACAAACCTTTTTGAGTGTGATTTTCAAATTTTGGCAGACTTTTTTGATATTTTTGTCATCAAACGGCGACTCCGAGGTAAGAACTTCTCTGAGTCGGCATATAAACGCAGGTGGAGAACGCATCCGAGTCACTCTGGATAAGCGCTATTTTTCCGCTTATGATGGCAACTTTTCCGATAATTCTGCGCTCACCTATGTTTTGATAAGCGAATTTATAGTCCACACAACCCTCAGGCTGAGTATAGGTAACATACCCCGAAATAACTCCGCCGATAGGTCTTACGCTCATCTCTCTTATCGCGCTGTCCTTTTCCAAAATAACGACCTCACCTGCTTTGAGCTCCGACAAACAACTTACGCAAATATACATGGTTTTTTCCTCCGTAATCAATTTTACAAACACATTATAACACAATATTGTTGACAACAGTTTGTCCATATATTATAATTGTTAAAAAAAATTTTGGAGAAGTCTATGCAACAGTCTGTTATTTTTGGAATTCTATTGACGATACTCAACCACCGCAAAGTAAAACGAGAATATCTTGCGGAAAAATTCGAGGTTTCTACCCGCACCGTTCAGCGATATATAGACGTGCTGGGCGAGGCAGGCGTACCTATCATTTCCACACGCGGAAAAAACGGCGGTTTTTCGGTGACGGACGATTTTAAGCTGGACAGCAGCTTTTTTACCGAGGCGGAAGTAGCGCGAATTATTTCTTGTCTAAACGCGATGCGCCCCAACTACCCCGACAGCATTTGTCGCGACGTTACGGACAAGCTTCTCAACGCCTCCCGCAACAAGCAGGAAGAAAAATATCTCGTTCGCTCCGACTCGCTCGTAATCGACGTGGGCTCGTGGAACAATCCGCTTCAGTACCGCGGAAAAATGCAGGTAATCAACAAGGCTATCGAAACAAACACCTCGGTAATTCTTCAGTACGTCGACGCGAAAGAGTACAAGAGCCAGCGAAAGTTTGATCCGTACAGCCTGGTTTTGAAGGAAGGTGTTTGGTATGTGTACGGCTTTTGCTATCTAAGAAACGACTTTAGACTGTTTAGACTTGCGCGCATAAAATCCCTCACTCTCACCGAAGAAGCCTTTGAAAAGCGCCCGTCTGATGTCTACGAAAAGCTTAAGGGCAACTTTGACGACAATCCGCCCATCGACGTGGAATTTGAATTTTACAACACGGTGCTTGCCGAGGTAGAAGAATGGCTGGGCACGGAGGCGGTCAGCGAACGAGGCACGCAGTACGTGGCAAAAGCCACTTTGTACGACGAAAAAATCGTACTCTCCAAGCTTTTGAGCTTCGGCTCGTCCATCAAGGTGATTTCGCCGAAATATATGAAGGATGCAATAAAAAAAGAATGCCAGCTCGTACTAAAAAATTGGTAATTACTTTATTTACAGCTATCGCAACAACTTACTACAATAGCAAAAAAAACCACGAATACTCGTGGTTTTTTTGTATATTTGCCAATATATTGTTGTCGTGATTTTTACTCCAGTCCTTTCCAAATTGACATTACGCCGTTTTTCAGCGAGTAAATTTTCTTAGCAAACGCCACGCGCTTGACGTAATCGCGAGTTTCACGAAAAGGAATACCGCTCCCCTCTTTTAGCCACCGCCGTACGTTGCCCTCGCCAGCGTTGTAGGCGCAAAGAGCGATCTTTTCGTCGCCAAATTCGTCTAGCAAGATTTTTAGATAAAACACCCCTAGTCGCACCGAAACCTCGACTTTTTTCAAGTCCTCGTAATCTACCTGCTCACCCAGCATATCCGCCAAATAATAGGCTGTGGACGGCATAAGTTGCATCAACCCCACGGCACCAACGGGACTTACTGCCGATTTATCGTACTTGCTTTCCGTCCAAATAACCGCCTGCACCAAAGTTTGATCCACGCCCAGCTTGTTGCACTCACTTCTTATTATATCCGTATGCTTTTTGGGAAAAATAACAGCCATACTTACCGACGCAAAAACGATAAGTATGACTGTGCATATGACAATATTTTTAATATACGTTCTCAATATTTTGCGACCACCACTCTTTGAGTCTGCCTCGCAATTCGTCTTCCGTGCCGTCGTTTTGAACCACGTAATCGGCAATAGCTATTCTCGCTTCGTCCGACGCTTGCGCCTCTATCATATTATACGCAAGGCTCTCGGTGATATTATCTCTCTCCACAATTCTTTTTATGCGCGTATCAGCTTGCGCCGTAACGGTAATCACCTTGTCGCAATATTTGTGAAGCCCCACTTCCAGTAGCAACGGCGCAACGATAACGGCTACGCCATTAATCTCGTCTCTTTTGCGCAAAATTTCGGCTACGATAAGCGGGTGCGTTATGCTGTTTAGAAGCTTAAGCTTGCGCTCATCGCCAAAAACCACCTTGCGCAGTTTCCGTCTATCCAGCGCGCCGTCCGTCGTGCAATCGGGAAAAGCCTGCGCTATCTCGCACTGTCCAACCTGACGGGAAACGATATCCGCATCAATAATTTCCGCTCCAAACAAGCGCAAAATCTCCGAAGCAACGCTTTTGCCCGAGGCAATTCCGCCCGTAAGACCTATGGTAATTTTTGCCATTATTTACACTCCATAAGATTTTTGCCCACACCCACCGAAACCTTTAGCGGTACGGCGAATTCAAAAGCAGATTCCATACAGTTTCTAACGATTTCCGTCACCCTTTCGGCCTCGTCTACCGGAGTTTCGACGATAAGCTCGTCGTGGATTTGCAAAATTAACTTTGCGTTAGTGTCACGCAACGCCTCTTCTACCCTAAGCATCGCAATCTTTATTATATCAGCCGCGCTACCCTGAAGCGGTGTGTTCATAGCCGCTCTTTCGCCAAATCCCCTGACCTGAAAATTAGGTGAAGCGAGCTCGGGTATACGACGGATTCGTCCCAAAATCGTGGTAGCGTACCCGTCTTTTTTTGCCGTTTCAACGCTCGCGTCCAAATATTTTTTTACTCCCGAAAACTTTTCGAAGTACCTAGTAATGTACGCCTTTGCCTTTGGAACGGAAATCCCCAGCGACTTGGAAAGACCAAAGTCACTCATGCCGTAAATTATACCAAAATTGACGGTTTTCGCCTCGCGTCGCATTTTTTCGGTAACTTCACTTGGATCAACTCCAAAAACCTCCGCTGCCGTTGCTGTATGAATGTCCTCGCCCCTTTGGTAGCAATCCACCATCTTTTCATCGCGGGACAAATGCGCCATAACTCTAAGTTCTATTTGCGAATAGTCGGCGGAAACGAGCAAGTTGCCCGTATTCGCCACGAAAATTTCGCGCAAAGCCTTGCCCTCGTCGTCGCGAATCGGAATATTTTGCAAATTAGGTTCAGCGCTGGACAATCTACCCGTTGCCGTCATCATTTGCTTGAACTCGGTATGCACGAATCCCTGTCTGTCGGTTTGCTTTTTAAGCCCCTCGAGATAGGTGCTTACAAGCTTGCTGATGCTGCGATATCGCAATACGTATGCGATAATTTCGTACCTATCGGCAAGCGGTTCGAGAATATCCGCGCTCGTCGAATACGATTTACTCCTCTTTGGATAAGGAATTTTCAGCTCGTCAAAAAGCACTGTAGCAAGCTGTTTTGGTGAATTAATATTAAATGTTCTGCCTGCCAGCTCATAAACCTTGCGTGCGCAGCGCTCCGCCTCGGCCGAATAATCGCGGTTGAGCCTCTCGAGCTTGTCCAGATCGAGCTTAAACCCACGCTTTTCCATATCAAAAAGCACTCTTTCCAGCGGTAATTCCACCTCGTAGTACAATTTGTTGAGTCCGCTGTCTTCAAGCAGTTTTTTCTGATCAACGTACACTTTGTAGGCGCCGTAGCCAGTCGGCTCATAGCCGTAAGCCTCCATTAGCGTGTCGAACTGCGAAAAATCCTCCACGCCCAAAAGATATTCGGCGAGTTTTATGTCAAATATATTCTTCGGCTCAATTCCATAAGAGTCTGCAAGCTTCAAAAACGTCTTGTAGTCATAAAAAACCTTGACGATACTCTCGTCTTCGAGATAAGGCTTTAGTCTTTCAAAAATTTGCGCCTCGCTGTCCTCATCCAGCAAGGTTTGCGCAAGATTTACAGCAAAATTGCCCCTTTCTCCGCCAACGTACACCTTGTCGGCAAAATGCAAGGCCATTACCTCGCCCACTTGCAAATCTGCGGATCTTACTATTTGTAGCTCAGGCTCGTCGCAAGTTTTTTCTTGCTTGCCAAAAAGCTCGTCTTTTTTGTATAGCGTCCTAAAGTTATATTTACCAAAAAGCTCCCTTACCTTTGGCCCAAAAGGAAAATCATAAGTCAAATCCTGCAAGGTGCAGTCTATAGGCGCGTTGGTATCTATCGTAGCAAGCTCGCGGGACAGGAAAGCCATTTCCTTGCCTTGCTCAAGCTTTTCACGTAGTTTGCCTTTTATTTCATTAAGATGAGAATAAATTCCCTCCAAACAGCTGTACATTTCCAAAAGATTCATAGCGGTTTTTTCGCCAATACCCGCAACTCCCGGAATATTGTCGCTCGAATCCCCCGCCAGCGCTTTGTACTCAATAACGCCGTTGGGCAAAAGTGAAAAGGTATTTTTTAACTCCGCTTTATTGACGCGCAAAATCTCGGTAATTCCGCGTTTTGTAAGCAAAACCTCGGTACTTTCGTCAATAAGCTGCAGGCTGTCGCGGTCGCCCGTTACGATAAAAGTCTTTATGTCAAATCTTTTTGCCAGCGTGCCAATAAGGTCGTCCGCCTCGTAGCCCTCCTTTTCGACAACGGCAATATTCATTGCTCGTAGTAGGTCTTTTAGCAAAGGAATTTGCACCGCAAGCTCGTCCGGCATTCCTTTTCGGGTGGCTTTGTAACCGTCGTACCTCAGATGGCGAAAGGTGGGCTTGGGCAGGTCAAACGTCGCCGCAATGTACTTTGGCTGATACACCTCAATAAGCTTAAGGAGCATCGTCGTAAACCCATACACCGCCTGCGTTGGCGTTCCATCAGCATTGTTTAGCGGTGGCAATGCGTAAAATGCACGGTTTATAAGGCTATTCGCGTCAATCAAAACTAGATTTTCCATATCCCCCTCCCTGTCTCCATTATAATTGTACACCAAAATTAAAAAAATAACAAACAATTGTAAATGATTTGCTTGTCAAGTCCAAAATTTTGTGGTATATTATATAGGTAGGTTTGCCGCCGTGGTGGAATTGGCAGACGCGCCGGACTCAAAATCCGGTGGTAGTGATACCGTGTCGGTTCGACTCCGACCGGCGGCACCAGATTGGACTAAGTCGAACATTTTTGTTGATACATCAGACAAATGTGTTCGACTTTCTCTTTATTTAAACGATAAATAACTATAATTATATAATTTACCAAAAAATATAGGCGAAGATAACCTCTTACGGTGTCCTCGCCTTTTGTTATGTCTTATACTAAATTAAAATAAAGTAATAATATTTTTAATAAAATTTCCAAAATTGGGTAATTTTTGGCTAAAATTTTAATATTATAATTAGCCATGTTTTTACCTCAGATTAAAAGTATCGAAAAGCACATAATTAATAATCTGAATAATCCCAAAGTACATGCCTCGTTAGTCTACGTTTTCAACCATTTTGCTGACGAGGATCTTTTACATAACTATGGTCACACAAAAATTCTCACCGCTATCTATCTCAACAATCTATACAAGCATAAATCCGTAAGATATCTTTGCATACATCTGAATATCGACAACAAAACCCTACTCCACTACCGAAAACTTTACGTTTCACTTTTCGCCAAGCATTACCTCAATCTTAGCACAATATCAAATATTGATCTGCTTCGTCTATTCAAAGAGCTTACTGAACTTTCTTACAATAGTGTCGATACAAAAAATTTGCGCTAAAATAACTTAAAAATAATGTACTCAATTTTTACAAAACAAAAAAGGTTTGAAGTTTTCTCCAAACCTTTTTGCTATTGATAAATATTAAAATTTAAATTACGGGAGCATGGCCTCAACTATCTCCAAAATAGCGTTTTCTGTCATAGGGTAAGACAATTCTAAATAGTATTTGTATCCGTTATATTCAAAGAAAGCACTGCTTACCTTATTATTTCGTCCCCATTTTACTTTTATACTTTTTACTATTGATTCATTACCACAATAACTTGCATAGCCTTCCAAAATATCTACCTTTGTCGAAACGTTACATACACTTAATTTTATTTGATCACCCGTTTCACCGTTAATTATGACTTCCTCAATATATACAATATCTTGATTATCTGCCTTGTTTACGTATAAAGTAGTAATGACTTCTTCGGCAACGTCATACCAGTCCACAAAAAGAATAGACGAGCTGTTTTGTGAAGCGTAATCCCTTGCGTTACAATCCAGTTCTATCATTTCACAATCTGCCATATAGCAATAGCGCACGTCAGGTTTATCCTTATCTTTCAAAGCTAGCGGAATAACTATCGCAAGACAAACAATAAGCACCGCCATAGCCGCTATAGCCGTACGCCTAAAGGCAATATTATGCCATATATTTGGCTTTTTTTCAGCTTTTTTTGCGGACAAATGCAGTTTGCTCTCAATCTTTTGGTACACAGCCTTTTTGTACTCGGGATTGTCCGATTCTATTAAATTGTGAAAACCTTTATGACTCATTTTTCTCCTTGTTTTTACGATATGCTTACTACGTAAGCGGCATTAAGATTGTGAGGATTTATCTTATACCATGCCCATGATAATGTATTCAAGCCGGTAGATACGTATAAATATTTGTCGTTACGGAACATCGTTCCGCTCGCGTTATAATAGCTTATCTCGCAATAACCGCAGGCTACCATAATATGCCCGCTGGTAACGTTGTATGAAGACACACCATCATAAGAATCGTAAATTCCAATATCATAAATATCAGCGGGATCAGAAAGCAAAGCAATTACTTTATTATTGTTTATAGCGGTCTTGCAGGCATCGTAGTTAATACTGCTTCCACTAACCAAGTCCTGCATCGTTATATTGTACCCTTGTCCCTCTACGTATTCCTCGAGACCGTTTACAAAATCCTCTTCACTTACTCCCACGTCGTCAACGTTGGTACGCATAAGAGTATATAGCTCGTTAATAAGAGGATTAACGTACGTACTGTTTTGCAAACGATATCTTCCGTTCGCATAATAAGAATCCCAGCCTTCTATCATATTAGGATAATATTTATCATAATATCCCACTATAATTGCACCCGCTACTGCACCGCAGCAGTTTTCCAATCCGGATATTCTTGCGTACATTGGGCAATCATACGGCGTATAATTTTCGTCTACCGACTTTGTCGTATAATAAATCTGTTCTAAAGATCTTGTAGCTACAATCGCAGCGTCAGCATACCTTGTTGGTTGCTGAGTAACCGACGACCAACCTCCAAACACAAACAGACACACAAACGATAAGCCAATTAAAGTAATTTTCTTTAGCATTTTTACAATACTCCTTTTGAAAAATTTTTTATTACATTGTATATAATAAAAATTAACAAAAGTTAACCATTACTTATAAATTTTTTTTAGATTTTTTATTATTTTATCTATTTTCTTTTTCGCACCCGGGGTTGATATATTAAGCTCTTGCGCTATCTCCTTTAATTTTTTGCCGTAATAAAAATATGAATAAATCAGTTCCCTGCTTTTTTCATCAAGTTTGTCTATTGCATTCAAAAGATCTATCTTTGCATCCACGTTAATCGGCTGAGAATTATTTGCATCAAACGATTCAATTAGCGAATTAATTACTGCATCATTTTTCTTGTCCAAATTGTTTTGATAATAAGCGGCATTTTGAACAATTTTGCACATCCAATTATAGCCGTTTTCATCTTCTTTGTAAGTGCTTATGTACATATAAATTTTTGTATAGGCATCTATAACAACGTCCTCTGCTTTATTCTTGTCGATAAGATATATTTTTGCCAATCCAAATAAATGGTAAAACGTCATGTTGTAAAGAACCTCAAATTCTTTATCGTCACCATTTTTTATTTTAGCTAAAGATTTACTGACTGTATTAACAAAATCCATTCGTCGTCCTATTTCTTATGTATTTTTTTGCAAAGCAACTTTATTATAATGACTGCTATGCATATCAATGATAAATGGTTAATTAAATCATTTTTCATTGCCAACGCACATTTCGCCATACGTTGTTCTTTGTAATTCTTCAATTTTCTACATTTTTTTGGTTTTTTCGACAAAATTACCAAATTACGGTATTTTTTATACCTTATTAAGCCGTAAAATATTTCTATAATGAGTTTATATAGAAAACTTATTATTAGACAA
This sequence comes from Clostridia bacterium, assembly GCA_017396125.1. Classification (GTDB taxonomy): domain Bacteria; phylum Bacillota; class Clostridia; order Christensenellales; family Pumilibacteraceae; genus RGIG1965. The sequence continues at coordinate 8,439 of JAFQMX010000036.1, read as the reverse complement.
TCTTACCAGGGGATAAATTATGGACAATACACCAACTCTCTATCATATCGTTTCTATTATATTGGATAGATTACGTGAACTTTACGACTGCAACGCTTATAACTATGATTTCGTCCACGGGCAAAAAACTGCCTACGTCGAATGCCTTGAGATTATTCAATTATACGACAAATCCTCGCCACCAATGCTTCCATTTGATATAGAAGAAAAATTCCCTATATAATATTACCATCCGTTAGTTTGGCATCACTATTATAACATTTTTATTTTAAATTTTCAACACATTTAACCTCAAATAAAAATGCTATTTTGAAATTTATTATAATTTTTAATATCTTAACTTTCCTGTAAATCTTCTGCTGTAGCGTTGCGCAAGAGCCGAAAAAAAGAACGGAGGTTTTGTGCCTTACGTTCTTTTTTTCTGTCATTATCAAACATATTTATTATTATTTGACTTAGTGATTGAAAGTAAAAAAGACACAAACTAGTTGTGCCTTTTTTACAAAATAAAACAGTTTATGAAAAATATTATAGTGAAGTCAAATATTTTTATAAAATTTAAAACGCAAATTATTGTGCAGTATCGCCTGAATCTTGCGATCCACCAGTACCCTCAGGGCCTTCAGGACCTGCTGGAGGTGCTGGATCAACAGGCTCTTCTACGCCTTCTTTCCAAATCGCATACACGGTGGTATCCACAGGAATTTCTGCAATATTTTCTGCCGTAAACTCGCACTCTTCTGCCGTGGTCGCATTAGGATTGGTAGACCAGCCGACAAAGGTATATCCATCTTTGTACGGAGCGGTAACAACTTTAAGCTCGTTTGCGTAATCTACGTTAACGCCACTTGTAGTATTTTCATACGACTTGATTGTAACGGAAATTACCAACTCGTTACCTTCGGTTACTTCGCAGCCCCAAACTACAGGACGATAAGTGGAGTTCCAGAAAGAATCCCAGCCATCCTGCTTGCCGGTTGCACTGCAATAGAATGTCAAATTGTTACATCTATAGAATACGTGTCCGCCCATAGAAGTAATGTTGTCGCCGATTACTACCGAAGTAAGACCAACACACTTACCAAAAGCAAATTTTTCGAGGCTTACTACATTATCAGGGAACACTACGTTTTTGAGCATAGCACAATCGAAGAACGCATAGCTTCCGATTGTCTTTACGTTTTGTCCAAAGGTTACCTTTTCCAATCCAAGACATCTATAGAATGCATAGTTACCTATTCTTTCTACACCGCCACCTATTTCGATTGAGGCCAAAGCATTGCAGTTTACGAACGCATAGTCACCAATGGTTTTCAAGCCCTGACCAAATGCAACTTTCATCAAACCGCTGCACTGATAGAACGAATATTCACCAAGATACTGCAAACTGTTTGGCAAGGTTACGTACTTGAGAGATACGCAAAGTCCGAAGGCCTTTCCGCCAATAAATGCAAGCTGTTGACCAAATTCTATTTTAGAAATGGACAGACACTGATAGAACGCATAGTTGCCGAGATACAGCAAGTTTGCAGGAAGAATCAATTCCGTAAGAGATTCACACTGATAGAACGCATAATTTCCAATAAACTCTACGGTATCAGGAAGAGTAATAGCCTTAAGCGATTCACACATACAGAACGCATAGTCCGGTATCATAGTGAGAACTTTTTCTTCATCACGCGGACTAAACGTCACGGTAGCCAAGCTTTTGCACGAATAGAAAGCATGCGATTCAATTTCAGTAACCGAAGCCGGTATGGTTATGGATTTGAATTTTGCTCCGTAGAAAGCATACGAGCAAATACCGATGGTGTCTTCTTTGAGAACCAATTCACTCGCAAGATTTCCGTTAAATCCAACAACCCACTTCCCTACGTAAATCGGACTGTCCTTTTGAGCAGTAGAAAGAGCAGTTTTTGCGAAAGTACTAAAACCAACGTTTTCTACGCTGTCAGGCAACACTACCGTAGACAATACTGTACAGTTATAGAACGCACAATTGTCCAAAGTTTTGAGATTGCTATCTTTGTCAAATGTTACAGTAGTCAAAGCAATGCAAGTGTTAAACGCATATTTACCAATTCTTTCCACCCCGCTACCTATCTTAAGCTGTACCAAGGATTGTATGCCAGGGAAAGCGTAATCGTCTATATGTTTGACGCTGTTTGGTATGGTAAGAATTTGCACACCGCCCGCACTTGCAAACGCCATTTGTCCTATTCCTACGGTCCTATCGCTGAGAGTAAGAACTTCGTTGAGCACAGTATTTTTGCAACCAATCAACCAACCGTCTGCATATACGAAATCAGTCGCGTTGGTCCAAAGTGCGGAACCGGAAAAAGCCAAATAACCTATGCTCTCTACACCCGTTCCGATGGTAATATCAGTAAGATCAGTACACTGATAGAACGCACCTTGATCAATCTTTACTACGTTGTCAGGTATCACTATGCTTTGAAGCGACGTATCGTATCCAAACGCATCTTGTCCTATCATAGTAACTTTGTTGCCGATAGTAACATCAGTAAGATTGGCGCATTTATAGAAAGCTTTTTCACTTATGGTGATCAATCCGTTACCGGTATTGACCTTAGTTGCGCCAGTACATTCCGAATATGCGTAGCTACCGATTGTAGTCACGCTATCAGGTATATTGATTTCAATCAAACCGCTATTGGAGAAAACATAATCACCTATAGTGGTAGTATAAGCACCGAAATTAACTGTTGTCAAGCTAGTGCAGTTTGCAAACATTCTCTGACTGAGCGAAGTAATACTGTCCGGAAGAGTTACGCTCTTCAATCCGTCACAGCTTTGGAAAGCACGTTCATCTATGAACTTAACGTTTTCCGGAATTACAATACTTTCCAAAAGATCACAGTTATAGAATGCACGCTTACCGATTTGGGTTATATTTTTACCAATGGTAATACCAGTCAATTTTGCTTTACCTGCAAAGGCTTCTTCACCAATGGAAGTAACCGGCTTGCCTCTAAAGTAATCGTCCACTACGACGTTGCCGACTGCAGTTCCCAAGCCTGCAACTTCGTATTCAGTTTTGTTGTTAATGAGTTTGTAAAGCAGGCCAGATTCCGCCTCTCTAGTAAACTCGATAGGTTCAGACCAATCGGATCTGCTAAAATTTTCACCGTCACCTACCGCTCTGACCTTAATGCTGTAATCACCTGCTTCCAATACCGTAAGAACATACGAGTTTCGGTTACTTTGGAGAGTTTCTTTACCGACTTTCAACTCATAAGACTGTGCATTTTCAACAGGCTTCCAAGAGAGAATCAACGTTGCTTCGTCAATACTCAGTCCTGTGGGAGTATCGAGCTGAGGTGCTTTACAGCCAACCAACCCCATTAATCCCATTATAATTACGCCTATTATTATAAACAGACGAAGTTTTTTCATAATAACCTCCTAAGAGTCTTCAAAAGTTAATCAAATATTCCCGTACAGCCGATATTGATCATCTTTTGACCAACATCAGCCATACGATAAAATACTCTTATTTGTTCTTTTCTTCCAACAATTTCTTTGCTTTGTGATCACGAATAAGTTCGTGTGGCCACTTGAACTTAAATTTACGTACTGCTACGTTAAGCAAGAACAACACGAGTGTTATGATTATGAATGGCAAAGTAGGGTCGATGGATCTGTGCAAATACTTGTCGAAATCTCTGAACACTTCCGACGCTTCTATAACTATACGTCCGTTTCCGTACGCAGCTACCTGCATCATAATTTGTTCAAAGGTCAGCGGTTCATAGAAGGTATTATACTCTTCTGAATACGAGAACGTCTTGTAGATGACACAATCCGCAATACCGCTTACCGGATTGCCGTCTTTAGCCAACTGTTTGATTACTATCTTATGGGTTCCAGCCTCTTTTACTATGAAAGAGAACTTTCTTCCCGAAGAGCCTTCATCGGCAGTAAGTGTTTGCACTACATCCTCTCCACCTTGGGTAGTCGAAGGAGTGGTTATCGTAACTTCAAACTTGTCGCCTTCCGTGTATAGTGTCGGATAGATACTTATCTGGTTAGTATAGTTATCTTCGTTAAGCGAAACCTCTATGTCTTGAGCATGAATATTCTTTGTTGGGAACAACTCCGTAATAACGTTATTCATAAACGTTCTTCCAACGTTACTTGCAACAAAAGCTTTACCCCAACCGTCAGAACTGAGCTTGCACATAAAGCTTCCTACCTTACCTTGACCGTAATCCCACTGAGCATAGATAGGAACGTACGCACTCTTCAACGATTGAACAGCACCGGACTTGAGCTTAGTACCGTAGAAACCTTCCAAAGTAACTTCTTCATTAAGCTGCTCCTGGGTAACACCCTGCAACACCGAAGTTACGGTTCCAATCTGCGGAATAAATGGCTCGTAGGTTACGCCCTTAATCAAAGGCATTTCCAAGTCGGTTCTCATCATGGTAGGAACGGAAGCAGTACCGGAATAGCACTGTCCACCGCCTGCCTTAGCTGCTTTTCTCATATCGTCGGTAGGCTGAGCACCAACAACGACTACAGACATCGTAATGCCCTTGTTGAAGTTAGCCTCGATTGCTTTACCGTATTCGTCAAACGAGTCACTTGGAGCAGCATCGGATACAAGAATAATGTGTCTTCTTTCTACATCAAGCTTATCCAATGCAGCGCCCGCCTGTTCGATTGCACCCTGATATACGGTACCGCCACCAGGTCTTTCAGAAACGCCGTCAATCGCAGCAAGTATCTCTGCTTTTTTAGGCAATGGCAATGGCTTCATTTCTTCTTTATAGCTATCTTCAAGAGAAACTATACCACAGTAGTCTCTCATGGTAAGAGCGTTAACTGCCGCTCTTGCACCGTCTTGTGCAAGCTGTTTGAACGTTTTTCCAGTAACACCGTCTACCGCGTCCATGGAACCGGAAATATCTATGATAATCATTACGCCTGCAGGAGGAGTATATTCTATTGCCTCTACAGGCAACATTCCCTGATAAAGCGTATCATACATATCGTCTCTAACGTAAGTGTTTGCCACAGGGTTGTTTTCATCAGTGGTTTCTTCGTCCTTGTTACCACCTATGGTAAGCAAGCCACCACCGTAATCGGAAACGTATTCCTCAAGAATTTCATCAAAACGGGTAATCTTCTCGCCATCTACCCAAATAGGCAAATCAGCGTTTGAAATATTAACCAAAATTACCTGATCGTAATATCTAAGCTCTCTTAGTGTCGAAGGAATATTCTCAATATCGCTGATAGCCATAGGAGTTATCTCGTACGGAAGTTCTCCGGCTTCAAATACTCGGCTATTTAACATCTCTTGCAATTCTTCAGACTCACCCGCAGTTCTCTCCAAAATCAAAATTCTGTTGAAATCTTCGAGGTAAACGTAAGAATAATAGATATTGTTTTCTTTTATCATATCATTGTCGCCTTGGATTTCAAAACGCAACGTATGCATACCTTTTTGCTCAAAAGTATGTAAAATAGGGAAAGTTCTTTCTCCGTTAGCAATCTGAATGCTCTGAGTAGAAGCAAGCACTTCGTTATCGTAAAGAGTTACGTCCAAATTTCCGATATACGAGCTCTGCAAGGTAATACCCAGCTCTACAGCTTCACCCACTTCAATTCGGGTGTCAGGCATAACTACGTCGACAATTTGCACCTCATTTCCGCTCAAATCAGCAGGAAAATAAGCAACGTCAACCTTTATACCATCAGCCGCAATCGCTTTGATTACATTCAACGCACTTCTATCCGTCTCTACACCGTCGGTAATAAGCACGATTTTTGAGGTCTTAGGATGCTCCAACAAAGTTTTTGCATAATTAAGCGCAGATGCTATATCGGTTGCCGTTTCATCAGGGTCAGCCGAGTTCACGTACTGTTGGTAAACTTTGTTTTTGTTTGTACTAAATTTTGCTGCGTAAACTTGGTCAAAACCAAACGTAACTACGCCCACTCTTACCGATGAATCACTATTGTTAATGATCGAACGAACGAAAGCATTTTTCTCAGAATCTTCTTTTCTTCCGCTATACGAAGAGTCTACCAAAATCAACAATTCGTTGTTTTCGTTAGCTTCGTCATAGGTAAAATGCATTCCAGACAACGCACTGATGCCAAGCACCATACAAATTATGTACAATACGACAGGTATTATACGGTTTCTGTTCCTTCTGTATTTCTTAGGAGAACGGAAATACGTGTACATTACCAAAGCCAAAGCAGGAATGAGCAAAAGCAACAACAACGGATGAGTAAATTTAATTTCAAAATTAGTCATTGTTTCGTCCTCCTTTAGCCGTTTTCAATGCTCTGCAAACACCATTCGATGAACATCAGAGCCACCAATGCCGCAAGGAAATAAATAAGAAGATGAGTCAATGCTTCCTCTTTATTCTGTTCATCGTTGTATACAGGATTCTTCAATTCATCAATCGTACGATTAATATCACTTTCAACCTTCGGAATTTTTGCATAGAAGGATTCTGTAACAATATCACCTGACATAAGTACCTGCTCTACTGAATAAGAACCTTTTACGGTAGTAGGCAAAACGTACTCAGTCGGGAATACTTCATAAGTTTTTACTTGCGAAAGCGGATCGGAAACTTCGATGCTTTCACTTCTTGCATTAAGCGTTACTGTCTGACCTACGTCGTAAACGAATTGGTTAAGCGTCGAAGGGAAGAAGTAATTAAACATATTAGCCATCATTACAGGGAACGCATACTTAACTGCCAAGTCGGACATATGCAAGTTTCCCGTAAATATCATTACTTTGGCGTCAGGCTCGTTCTTCAACAAGAACACAGGCTCGCCCTGACAATAAAGCAACGGCGTATACTTGTCTTCATCATACCATACGATTGGAGTGTACGATCTTACAGAAATATATTCAGAATAAACGTACTGAGTAATCGGATGATCCTCGCCCTTGGTCAAAGTAACTTCTTCACCCAAGGTACGCGCGGTACCAAGCTGCAATTCTCCATCGAGATCGGCCGGAACCAACAATGGATTGACAAGGAATACTACTCCGTCAGACGGCGTAAACTCAAGCTCAACTTCATGCTCGAAAAGATAGAAATCGAATTCATTAAACTGTGGCTTGGTTTCCTTGACAGTGTCTACGTAGATATCCCAACGCGTATCCATACCCAAAGTAAGAGCGCCGAATACAGCATCAAAGAATGGGTTAGACAAAGTGCTGGCGTACTGAACGTCTATTCTTTCGGTTTCGCCACCGTACAACGAAAAGTCATTATCGTATGGGAAGGAATCCGAATCGGTAGTTTCAATACGGATATCGGCACGCTGGAAGGAATAAACCCAAGGACTAACCTCGTTGTCATCCATAAAGTCGTAGAAGAACGCAGAATTGAATCTTACTTTCTTTACTTCACCGTCTTCCAAATTTACGTACTGATACAAATCGGTGTAACTTACCTTAGGGCTGCCATTTACTCCATACACATCGAGTATTACCTTTACTCTGTCAGGAAGATTATAGCAAGCTACTTCTACGGTAAATACGCAAAGGTTTTCTTCAATAGAAGAATACGCATTAAGAATAGCAGCATTCCACTCACCGTCCTTAGAAACATCAACAACGTTAATGTTTCCTTTGTCGATATATTGATTAGCCGTATACAAAATTACTTCACTTTTTGGATTTTCGTAAAGTACTTTTTCCGCTAAATCCATCGCACCGTCGATATCAGCACTGCCGTAATTTTTCAACTCCAAGTCATCCATAGCTGCGGTGATTTGAGTCTTTGCATCCGCACCGCTACGCTCTACAAGCGAATAAGCCTTACTGTCGGCTACGATAACGCTAACTATACCGTCACTTTCCAAAACTTCGTTAGTGAGCGACTTTGCCTGCGCAATTGCTCGCTCAAAGCGGGTTTCGGTAAAAGTATCGTCAAGCGTCATCATGTTCGCAGAAGCGTCTATAATGATGATCTTCTCTACCTTATCCTTGACATTGTTATTGTCAATAATAGGCCCTGCCAAAGCAAACGCACATGCCGTTACTATCAGCATCTGACAGATAATGAGGAGAAGATTTCTGAGCTTGGAGATTGGAATTCTCTTTTTCTTATACTTTAAGCTTAGCTTCCAGATAAATGTACTGGAAATTCTCTTTTGTAGATAATTAGGTTTGAGTATGTATATAATGATTAACACTATGATACCTATTAAGCCTAATAATCCTAAAGGTGTTAATAATTTCATCCCATAATACCTGCATTTAATAATTCAGAGAACAGCACTCTTTCGATAGGAATGTCGGTTCGTATCGTTACATAACCCACTCCTCTCTTGTTGCAGTACGTCTTGATGTCCTGCTTAAAGTCTCTGAGTGCCTCTTCGTATGCTAATTGCATACTGCGTGTAATCTTTATCTTCATGTTCTTGGTATCC
>JAFQMX010000005.1 GCA_017396125.1 Clostridia bacterium | reverse complement strand
TTCGGGACCAAGAGGTCGTGAGTTCGAGTCTCGTCACCTCGACCATTAAAAAAACGCAGGGAGAAGTCCTGCGTTTTTTTAATAATCACGGCATCGAGTAAGAAGTGATGCAAAGCATCAAGTTCGCGGTCAAAATGCGACCAAAGTATTGCGTTAGTCGGAAATTTTTATGAAAAATAGGTTGTATAAACCTTTGTTTTTTGAAACTGATATTATAAAAATTGCATAAACTGATACTTGTTATAATGTCAGTTTTGTTGTATGCTATTGTTGCTGAGATAAAGGAGACTAGCAAAATGAAAAGCATAACAAAGAAAATTACAATTACTGCGCTTACGGCTACATTAACCTGTATCGCAACAATGATTATCAAAATTCCTTCTCCATTAAAAGGTTATTTGAATTTGGGAGATTGCATGGTTTTAATTTCAGGGTGGATTCTTTCGCCTGTGTATGGATTTATTGCGGCGGGGTTAGGTTCGGCGCTTGCGGATATTTTTTCTGGGTACGTAATCTATGCGCCTGCTACGTTTGTAATTAAAGGCCTAATGGCGATCACGGCGTATTATTGCTTCAAATTGTTTGCTCGAAGTCTGTGGAATTTGACGTCAAGAATTATAAGCGGAATTTTGGCCGAAATAGTAATGGTAAGTGGCTATTTGATTTTTGAGGGATTTTTATACGGATTCGTTCCCGCTCTCGTCAATGTCATTCCAAACTGCATACAGGGGGGCTGCCGGTATAATTATAGGAGTAGTTTTGATAAAAGTTTTGCAAAAACCTTTGTCGCATTATTTGGATAATATAAACGATTGAAGCTATGTAAATTTATGAAAAAAATAAGCGCGGTAAGCAAAAAGTGCTACCGTGCTTTATTTTTTGTGACAAATATGATTTGGATAGAGCAGTTAAAACTCCTGTGTATATCAAAAAGGCCAAAGCCAACGCCCCAAAAAAGATATTTGTAGTTGGCATAAAATAAATTAATCGCGTTTAAGCTCGTCGAATTTTGCCTGCATAGTAGGGTTGTCGCGCGTGAGCTTTTTTATGGACAAATCTTGCGCTTTGTCGTTGGCAAGTCGTAGCTGGCGCTCCGAGCCGAGCAGAGCTTCTTTGACCTTTTGGAGATGGTCGATAGTTTTGTCGATTTCCTCGATGGCGGTGCTAAATTTTTGGCTTGCAATACGGTAGTTGTTGGAGAATTTCTCCTGAAAATCCAGCAGGCTGTTTTCGAAGTTGGTAACGTCAATATTTTGTGCTTTGACAAGAGCGAGTTCACGCTTGTAATGTACGGAATTAAGCGCAGCGTTGCGCAGGAGGGTGATGAGCGGAATAAAGAATTGCGGGCGGATAACGTACATTTTTTCATAGCGGTACGAAACATCCACTATGCCTGCGTTGTAAAGCTCATTGTCCTTTTCGAGAAGTGAAACAAGCACCGCGTATTCGCATTTCTTTTCACGCCTGTCCTTGTCGAGTTCTTTGAAAAAGTCCTCGTTTTTGTGTTTGGTGGCGGTGGAGTCGCCCTCGTTTTTCATTTCGAACATTATCGAAATAAATTCCACTTTGTCCTCGGTGTAGTCACGGAAGATAAAGTCGCCTTTGCTACCTGACGACGCGTCGTTATCCTTTTCGAAATAAGCGCGTTCGAAGCCTGCCATGCGAATACGATTAAATTCGATCTGGCAGTGTTGCTCCAGCGTTTCGCCCAGCATTTTGGTGGAAAGGCGGGATTTGAGGTCTTTGTAATAGTTGATTTGCTCGTCCTTTTCGCTGAGTTTTTGGTTATAAAGCACTTCGAGCTGCTGTTTTTCCATCGAAAAACGCTGTTGGTCAGACTCAAGCGCGCTACGGAGCGTGTTGAGCTTGTCGTTGTATTCGCTCTTAACTTTCTCCATTTCCAGCGACTTTTCGGTGTCCTTGGAGCGCAGTTTTTCTTTCAGCTCGGAGATTTCCGCCTCTTTTTGGGTAACTGCCTGAATAATCTCCACTTGTTTATTGCTTTGCGACGCGGTGATTTTGTTGTTGAGGTCGATGATAACCGCGTCTTTTTTTGTCATTTCGCGGTTGTATGCCTCGCGCATATCAGCTTTTAGGCGTAAAATTTCCGTTTCTTTTTCTAGATTGAGCTGTTTTTCCTTGTCGCGGACTGCTTTGTCTATCTCGCCGTCCTTGATTTGGTCGACGATGTACAAATAGTCCTTGTCGGTAAGCTCAAATTTTTCTCCGCATTTTGGACAAATAATCTTGTTCATAAAAAACCTCACTTTATGGGTTAAGTTTAGCATAAAATTGTATTTTAGTCAATGTATTTTTTGGATTGCAACTGGTGGCTAGGGGTGTTAAAAAACGAATTTTGAGCAAAATAATAAACCCGCTTCACTAAGTTTTTTCGAGGCGGAGCGGGTTGTTTTTTATTTTAAATTATAAATTTTATCGCTATTTTCTCACAAGCACAAGCGAGCTTTTGCAAGTAGACTAGTCTATGTTTACGCCCTTGTTAAGTGCTTTTTTGGTAAGAAAATAGAAGGCTACGCTGATAGCGGAATAAACGGTGATGCCGGTTAGCATAACGCAAAAAAATGCTTTGCGAGGTAGGACGAGTGTGGACGAAGTGAGTTTTACACCGCATATCGCAAGCACTGCAAGCATGAATACCGAAAGTACGGTGATTGAAACGAAAGACATTATTGCGGTAATTAAAAACGTTTTTAGAATTCGCTTTTCTTTGTTTCGGTATGCGATAACGATGGAGAAAAATATGATGGACAAAAACATCAAAAATTCTACGATTACGAGAGTAACGAATAGTGCGAGGACTAGGACTACCGAAACCTTGCCGACGATCATAGTAGAAAGCAACAAGCCAATTTTATCAAAAAAAGTAGGGGTGTAGTACATAATAAGTATCGATACGACTAGACAAACAAAACCTGCACACACTTCGATAAGAGCGGTTATGAACTTTGAATTAACCAGCTGATTTTTAGTTACGGGGAGGGTATGAGTCAAATACGATTCATCGCCGTACAAGGATCTGCTAAAATTCAAAAAGTTGCGTAAAAATGGGTGAAGAATCGTATTAACGGCAAGTGTGTAAAAAACGGAGTCGAAAAATATGCTTAATATTTTGAAAAACACGAGATTTTCGCCTAGCGCCTTGCAACTTCTCGTTATCAAAGAAACTGAAATTAGCGCAACGAACAAAATCAACAACAAGCGAGAGTTTTTTGATAAATCCTTTTTTAGCAATTTATTTAACATAAAATCTTCTCCTGAATATCTCGTCAATCGAGCAATTTTCTCTTTGGCGCAACGCTTCGGCATTTTCTTGTAGCACGATGCGTCCATCGTCAATAAACACGACTTCATCTAAGATTTTTTCAATATCGGCAATCATGTGAGTGGAAATAAATAGTGTTGCGTTTTTGTCGAAATTGCTCAATATCGTGTCCAAAATATAGTCTCTGCTAGCAGGATCAACGCCACCAAGCGGTTCGTCCAAAATATAGAGCTTTGCCTTCCTGCTTATTACGAGCACGAGCTGAAGCTTTTCCTTCATACCTTTGCTCATTTTCGAAAGGCGCATATTTGGGTCTAGCTGTAGGTCGATTAGTAATCTTTGTGCCTTTTCTCTATCAAAATCCTCGTAGAAGGTTTCAAAAAGGGCCAACGTTTCGCTAACCTTAAGGCTGGAGTCTAGGTAGGTGCGCTCAGGCAAATACGAAACTATTTTTTTTGTTTCAACGCCGATGGGCTTGCCGTCAACTAAAATTTCGCCGCTACTAACGGTCAAAAGGTCGTTGGCTAGCTTGAAAAGAGTGGATTTGCCACTTCCGTTTTTGCCCAGTAGCCCCACGATTTTGCCCGACTCGATTTTTAGATCGACGGACTTGAGAACCTGCTTTTCGCCAAAGCTTTTGCTTATTGACTTGTATTCCAAAATAATGCTCATCGCTATCTCCTTTTCGCCAATTCCATCATTTTTAGTATCTGACAGCGCGAAAAAAGTATTTCACAATCGTAATTGCGCAAAGACAAATTTGATTGACAGCTTGTTTTGACGATATGATGATATCATTTTGATATCACTTTGTCAAGAAATTTATGGTAAATTTTGCAATAAATGGTGTTGCAAAAAAGATTCGGGAGACGTAATTTGTATTTATGTCAAAGTTGTCGACAAAAATCAGGTGCGTATTTGGCAAATTTATGGTAAAATATTAGCAAAGGAGTCGTTGGATGAAAAATTATCGTGTCTTAATAATCGGTGGCGGAGCGAGCGGAATGCTTGTTGCTACTTTGCTTGGCAAAAGTATGGGCAGTGCAGTAGCTATATTGGAGCGCAACGACCGTGTGGGCAAAAAACTGCTTGCTACCGGCAACGGCCAGGGCAATATAGGCAACGAGGCGTTTTCGCTTGATCGTTATCATGGCGATAAGGATATGATTGCTTCGGTGTTTGAGCGCGTACCGCAGGACAAAAATTTGGCGTATCTCCAAAGCCTTGGAATTTTGACCTCGGCAGACGAGCGGGGAAGAATTTATCCGCTTTCGCGTCAGGCATCGTCAGTTTTGGAAATGCTACGCAAAGCCTATTTATCACACGGGGTAGAGGAAATAGTAAATGCCGAGGTTAGCGCGGTTAAGCGTCACAAGGACGGATACTTGTTGCGCACCAAGGCGGGCGAATTTTTTGCGCAAAACGTGATTTTCGCTACCGGTGGTAAGAGTGGTAACGGCTTTGGGACGGACGGCTCGGCTTTTGAGCTTTTGCGCTCGCTGGGGCACAGCGTAACGGCGCTTTCGCCCTCTCTCGTTGCGCTCAAGGCCGATATGACGTATCTAAAAAACCTCAAGGGAGTGAGGATGGAGGCGGAAATCTCCTGCACCTACGGCAAAAAACGCATATTTGAGCGAGGGGATTTGCTGTTTAGCGACAGCGGAGTTAGTGGCGACAGCGTATTTAGATTGTCCGCACGATTGCCACAAAAATTTCCGCTCGAGTGCAAAATAGACTTTTTGCCCGCGATCTCGCATGAGTCGCTTGCATCATTGCTGATGACCAAGGCAAAAACCGAGCGATTTACTGCGCTGGAATTGCTGATTTCCGTAATTCACAAGCAGTTTGCAAAAAATTTACTGCGCATGATGGGTGTGGCGGAAAACGTGCCTGCAACTGCTTCGTTTGCAACCAAGTGCGCCGAGCTGATTAAGAATTTTCCGCTTAACGTCACGGGCACGGCGGGCTTTGGCGTAGCGCAGGTGACCAAGGGCGGTGTGCCGACAAAAGAAGTTACCGAAAATTTGGAGAGCCGTTTTGCAAGCGGAGTTTACCTTTGCGGAGAGCTACTGGACGTTGATGGCGATTGCGGTGGATACAATCTCCAATGGGCGTTTGCCTCGGCTACGGTGGTCGGACGCAGTATTATGCAAAGGATTTAGTTATGGAAAAAATAGTAAATCTAATTTGTCCGCCTTCGTCCGATCTAAAGGAGTTGGTGGCAAAAAAGCTGAAAATTTTGCCCGAGGATATCGGCGAAATTCGTTTGCTTAAGCAGTCCATCGACGCGCGAAAAAAGCCTGTCGTAAACTACGTTATTACGGCGGAAGTGTACAAAAAATGCGATACGCCCCCGCCTCGTTACGACCTAAGTTGCGATACGGTGCGTTGGAGCGGTGCGCCCGTTGCCGTCGTTGGAGCGGGACCGTGCGGACTTTTTTGTGCATATAAGTTAGCAAAAAGCGGAGTGCCAGTGCTCCTTTTTGAGCGTGGCGACGACGTAGACAATCAAAAAAAAGCGGTGAGCAAATTTAATCAGACACGAATTTTGGACACGGAAAGCAATATTCAGTTTGGCGAGGGCGGAGCAGGCACTTTTTCGGACGGCAAGCTTAACACCCAAACCAAAAGTCCGCTTATACAAGAGGTTCTCGCCACCTTTGTGCATTTTGGCGCGCCCGAGGAGATTTTGTGGCAAAGCAAACCGCATATCGGTAGCGACAAGCTGCCTGCAGTAGTCAAGGCTATGCGACAAGAGATACAAAGGCTGGGCGGAAAGGTGTTTTTCCGCACCGCCGTAACAGACTTTGCAGTAAAAAATGGAGCTGTTACAACAGTGATTGCCGGCGAAAATAAATACGACGTTTCCGCCATCGTGTTGGCTATTGGTCACAGTGCAAGGGATACGTTCCGTAAAATTTACGACAAAGGCTGTGCTATGGAGCAAAAGCCTTTTGCCGTGGGACTTAGAGTGGAGCATTTGCAAGCCGAAATAGGCAAGTCGCAGTATGGCTCGGCATACAAGGTGTTGCCCCCGGCTGACTACAAGCTTACTGCCAAGGTGGGCGATAGAGGCGTTTACTCGTTTTGTATGTGTCCGGGCGGGCAGGTCGTTTCGGCTTGTTCCGAGCAGGGCAGGCTGGTGGTAAACGGAATGAGCAACTAC
>JAFQMX010000004.1 GCA_017396125.1 Clostridia bacterium | reverse complement strand
CTTGCCAAGCTACTGCAACCATAGAACGCACCATCTCCTATTCTCTCTACACTGTCCGGTATCTCTATACTTGTCAAGCTACTGCAACCATAGAACGCATACCATACTATACTCGTTACACTGTTTGGTATCTCTATGCTTGCCAAGCTACTGCAACCATAGAACGCACCATCTCCTATTCTCTCTACACTGTCCGGTATCTCTATACTTGTCAAACTACTGCAGTCACGGAACGCCTCTTCTCCTATACTCGTTACGCTATTTGGTATATATACACTTGCTAGACTACTGCAATTTTCGAACGCACCATTTCCTATACCAGTTACGTGCATACCTTTATAACTTGACGGTATAATTATTTCGGTAGCAGTTGCTGTTCCTATGCCTTTTACGTAGTAGGACTGACCGTCGGCGTTCAATTCATACTCCATGCCCTCCGTCGCAGGCTTTTCATAGCCACATACGTTACATACTATACCGTCAAAACTATGCTCCGCCTCGTCTACTTTAGCATCACAGTCATCTGCCGTACACTCGTACCAATGGTGCGTAGCGTTTTTGCTTAACTCATCTGCCTTTGTATGCTCAGCATAATCTCCATGCTCAAAGGTTTCCGTGCCTTTTTCTCCGCACTCGCAGGATTTGTAGTAGGTTGCCTTTTGTGTACAAGTTGCATTAGTTGCCAAATAAGCTTCTTCAATCACTTCTAGTACAAAATTATGCTCACCCTCTTCTACTTTAGCATTACAATCATCTGCCGTACACTCGTACCAATGGTGCGTAGCATTTTTGCTCCACTCGGTTGCTTTTACATGCTCTGCGAAATCGCCATGCTCAAAGGTTTCCGTGCCCTTTTCTCCGCACTTGCAGGACTTGTAGTAAGTCGCTTTTGCCGTACAAGTTGCACCAGTTGCCAAATATGATTCTTCCACTACCTCTTGGTCAAAACTATGCTCATGTGGCTCGTTGCACGCCACCATACAAGTAGCGCAAAAGCACACGACGGCAATAAAACAAAACAGCTTTTTCCTCATAATATTCCTCCCGTGGTATATATTATACATTTATAATTATACCATATATTATTTATTTGTCAAGGGGTTTTTAAAAATTTAACTTTTTTTACACTTTATTGCGCGGGGGGGGGTAAAACCTCTCTTATTTTTTGTAATTTTTCATATACTCTTGCCCAAAAATCAGGTTTTGCCATAAATTTCCATTTAGAACAAAAAAACAACCCCGTTTTGTTACAAACGGGGTGTATTTTATCAATCGCTAGATTGCCGTCTTAGACAGCAAAGGTTATCTTAGAGAGCCTCGAGCTTAGCGGTAAAGTGACGAAGGATTGGAGCTTCTTCGATAATCTTGTAGCCCTTAACTTCATTTGCGCGCTCCTTGATTGCGATAAGAGCGTCAGCAATAATGTCGAGGTGGGCCTGAGTGTAAACACGGCGCGGAATAGCAAGTCTGGTAAACTCGAATTCTGCTCTCTGCTCTTCTCTGGTTACAGGATGACGGTCCATCATATAAGATCCGATATCACAGCCACGGATACCAGCTTCGATATAAAGCTCAACGGTAAGTGCCTGACCAGGATATTCGTACCAAGGCATATTAGGGAACATCTTAGCTGCGTCAACGAATACTGCGTGTCCGCCTACAGGAGACTGATATGCAATACCTGCTTCGTCAAGTCTTGCCGCAAGATATTCCATCTGACCGATACGGTACTGGAGATAGCTCTCGTCAATACCTTCCTTAAGACCGATAGCGAGCGCTTCAAGGTCACGTCCGGACAAACCGCCGTAGGTTACGAATCCCTCGAAAGAAATACATCTCTGTTTTACGAGGTCGTAAATCTTTTTGCTTCTCATACCAATAAGACCACCCATGTTTACGATAGCGTCTTTCTTAGCGCTCATAGTAAACATATCGCCGTATTTAAAGGTTTCTGCAACGATTTCTTTGATAGTAGCGTTTTTGAATTCAGGCTCTCTCTGCTTGATGAAGTAAGCGTTTTCTGCATATCTTGCAGCGTCGATCATCATAGGGATGCCGTACTTGTCGGCGATAGCGCGGGTCTTGCGGATATTTTCGATAGAAACAGGCTGGCCACCGGCGGAGTTATTGGTAACGGTCATGATGATTACGCCAACGTTTTCCTTACCGAACTCGTTGATGAGCTTTTCGAGACGCTCAACGTCCATGTTGCCCTTGAAAGGTGCTCTAAGCTGGGTATCGAGTGCCTCAGGAACGACGCAGTCTACAGGAATACATCCCGCCAAAACTACGTGACCTCTGGTGGTATCGAAGTGCATATTAGAAATAGCATATTTCTTGCCTTCCAAAAGGATAGGGAGCAATACCTTCTCAGCGGCACGGCCCTGGTGAACAGGCTGAATATACTCCATGCCAAAAATATCACGAGCAGTAGCAACAACGTTACGGTAGCTGGTTGCACCTGCATAGGACTCGTCGCCGTTCATTACGCCAGCCCACTGAGCGTTACTCATAGCATTGGTACCGCTGTCGGTAAGAAGGTCGATATAAACGTCATCGGAATTAAGAGCAAATACGTTGTAGTTTGCTTCCTTAATCTTTTGCACACGCTCTTCTCTAGTGAGCATTCTAAGAGGTTCTACGCTTTTAATTCTAAAAGGCTCTGGAATATACTTCATAAATTTCTCCTTAAAAAATTTTTACTTTGCCCCTACATTTTAACAAAATATAAAATTATAGTCAACACATTAGCGCAAGCAATAATAAAAATAATTTTATCTTTCATTTTTTTTAATATTGAAGAAATTTTTTCTGTATTTTTTGTACAATTACAATTTTGCGATTATTTTTGTGCAAAAATATTAATTGTATTTTATTATAAATCCACCTCAACCACGGTAAAAACAACTAAACTGCCTACGTTTTTGCAAAACCTTGCTACAAAATATTTACGGTAATATCGTACTCAAACCTTACCGAATCCAGAACGTCACCGTACTCCACGAACTCCTTGTGACAGAATTTATTGAACTTTTCATTTATATCCAACAAATCGCAGCTCGCTTGCTTGCCTTCCTTTTCGGTGGCGGAAATTTCGCTTATGATCAACTGCTTCATAGCGTCTTTTACTGCGTAGTAGACCTGCTCGTCCTTTTCTACTATATCTGCAATTTCGTACTTGTCGTCAATGCTCATTTTTACTGCAATCTTTACGGTAAAAACGGGAGCACCGTCCACGAACCGCGCTGTAGTTTTTACTCTTTTGCTTATAAGCTTACAGCTTAGGTAGTCCACCGTTTTGTCCGCCATTTTAACGTCTTTTAGCAAAATCAACCCCGTAACCGCTCGTTTATTCAGCCACACCACGCCGCGCGTACCCTCGGTCGAGGTTATTCCCACCTTTTGCCCATCCTTGAACATAACGAGCTTGTCCATACTCTTGATTACGGTCTGACCTTCTCCCTTGCCTCCTTCGGAACTTCCGGAGCCACCTGACTCGCCGGAGCCACCCGACGAATTTTCCGCACCCGACGTGCTTGCCGCACCTTGAGCGCCCATGCCACCCTCACCCGCGTATTCATCCTGCCCCAGCTCCATACAAGGAATAGTGGACGACGCGCCTGCACTAAAGCTTTCGGACAAAAAACCAAGCACGCCCTTGCGCGTTATATGAACGCCGGTATCAGCGTACGCAACTATATTGTTTATTCCCTCGCTGACGATTTTACTTAAATCGTTAAGCTTGCTCAAAACCTCCTTAGCCTTAATGTCTTTTGCCACTACGAGATTAACGTCGGGACTGGTTTTTCCGCTGGAAAGCAGATACAGCATCTCTGAAAAAATAGGTTTTTTTACAAACTCTTCGCCCAAAATTATCAATCCGCAATGTCCAAGCTCCACCTTTTGCCCTATGGAAATGTTTATTCTGTCCAGCGCTTCCGAAAGCGTTTGACCTTTTTCAGTAACGATCATTTGCTTGCCCTGACCTTGCGGTTCGGGAACGATAATTTGCACCGAAGCACTCACTCCCGACTCCTCACCGTCAATTCCCATAACGATACACATCGAACGGTGGTTGATTTCGGGGTTTTTAATCCCGTCCCCCGTCAAAAACAGCACGAATACGACGAATACGACGGCAATAATTTTGTACAAACGGATTTTTTTACTCTCGGTCATAAGCTTTCTCCCTGCTTTGCCCAGTCACCGCCTTGCGCTGTCAAAATCGTATTTTCCTGACCGCAAAATTCGGCTTTCCCCTTATCTCCCTCGCCTTTTTTGCTGACCACCGACGCAATCAGCGTCAAAATCGGAAGCAGCACGGTGCTGAGCACGGCAAAATATCTCGGCACGCCCATGCAAAAATTATACAGCTGAACCTCCGAGCGAAACAAAAAGTTGGAAGTAATATATAGCGCGACTATTATTCCCGCCCCTGCCCAAAAGGCGTTGATGCGAAAAACGTACCGCACGAGCTCGGTTGCAACGCAAGTCATATACGCGGTCTGAACTAGCACGGAAGTTAGCCAAACGCAAAAAATAAGCAGGTCAAACCGCCCAAACATATAATTTCCGCTGGCGTACACCACCATGTTGGAAATATTGTGACCGTAGTCCACCATTTTGCTCAAATGCGCGTAAACAAAAAACAGTACCGACGAAAAATACAGCACCACCACCGACGACAGCGCAACAGAAACCATAGACTTCAAAATAAATCTTTTTTCCCTTTTTACTCTACCGCAACAAAAACACAACAGTGGCAAATCCCCAAACCACACGGGGTATTTTTTTATGCCGTTCATCACTCCGCCCGTACCGTTTTCCAATACGGGTAAAATGTTGGTGTAGTCTGGTTTACTCACGATTAAGACGAACAAAAGCACTATGCTCACCGCGATAATGGGCAACAGTATTTGTGCTAGTCTGCCTATTCCGTTCAATCCCTTTACCGCTGCCACCATCAAAAAAACCAGTAACGGCAAAATATAAATCTCCCAAGAAAACTCCTCGCTCGCGCTGAACAAAAAGAACATTTTTACTTCGCTAATAACGAGAGAAATCTTTAAAATATAGTAAAATGCCAAGAGCAAAAATATCGTTACGGTCAGAATTTTGCCATACGTACGCTCAAAAATCGTACAAATATCACTTTTCGCCAATTTTATCGCAATCAAAGAAACTACCAGCGCAAGCATCTCTATCACGATATAAAAGCTCATTACCATATACCCATCCCGCCCTGCGTCACGGATTATCAAAGCCGGCACCATAAACATCTTAACCGACATCATTATAATAAAAATCAGCGAATAAAGCTGTTTGCTGTCCAATCTTTCACGACTCAAAAGCTTATTTTCCATTGTTATTGTCCCCCTGCCTCGTGGCGTTGATATTAGGAATCGTTTTAGGTCTGTTTTTGAGCGCAAACATCGGCTGACGGGTTATTGCGTCCTTAAGGTCGGACGGCACAAGCGGAGCGATGGGCGCAAGGTACGATGTACCAAAGCTGTCCAAGCAAACGAGCATATGCAAAATTATCAACGTCGTCACCATAAGCCCGTACAATCCCGTAAGTCCACCCATAACGGTAAAGATTATTCGAAGCAAGCTCATAGTTCCCACCTCGTTTGGTACGGTATACAGCGCAATGGAGCTTAGCGCAATAATCATGACGGCGGGCGAGCTTATTATTCCTGCCTTTACGGCGGTATCACCCAGCACCAAAGCCCCCACGATACTCATAGCCATGCCCACGGCTCTCGGCATACGAACGCTAGCCTCTCGTATTATCTCAAACAGCAGTAGCACAAACAGAACCTCAGGCAAAGGCGTAAGCGGAATATCTTTTACGGCGTTCATCAGCGTCACCAAAAACCTTAGCGGAATCACGTCGTAATGAAAGGTTTGCAGTGCAACGTACAGTCCCGGCAACAATATGCCGATTATTATAGAAAAACACCGCAAAATACGCAAAAAGCTTGCAAAACTGTGCCGCTCGTAGTAGTCCTCTCCGCTTTGAAAATCCTCCACCAAAACAAAAGGCACGGTGAGAACCATAGGCGAGCCATCCACGATAATCGCCACTCTGCCCTCCAGAATTTTCGCCACGATAACGTCCGGCTTTTCGTTTACGCCCGTTTGGTGAAAGATAGACCTAGGGTATGGCTCGATAAGCGGTTGCAGGTAGTGACTGTCCACCAGTGCGTCAATGTCTATACTCTTGAGCTTTTTGCGCACCTTTTCCACCAAACTCGGCTGAGCCACCGTCGAAATATACACCAGTGCCACGTCCGTGGACGAAATTCGCCCTATTTTGAATCGCTCCACGGCAAAAGCGGGAGATTTTAGCCTACGCTCAAGCAAGCTTAAGTTTGTTTTCAAATCCTCAATAAACCCCTCTCTCGGCCCGCGCATAACGGTCTCGGTAGGTGGTTCGGCAACGGCACGTTTGTCCCATTTGCGCGCGTTAGCGACGAGATACCCGTCCAGTCCCTCAACGACGATAACGACGTCACCCGTCAAAATCCCCTTCGTAGCCTCGTCCTTGCTGTATACCACCTGTGACTCCGAGGCGAGCAAGGCGATCTCGGCAAGAGCGTAAAGCGAGTTAAACTTTTGCTCGCACCCCATCAGTCCCTCGATAATATGTCTCAGCGCAAAACCGTCGGTAAGGTCGGGGTTAAACGCCACCACGGCACTACGCTTGCCCACCTTGATTTCTCTCTTTTTGAATAGCGCTGGGGTCGCCATATAATTAAGAATTTCGTCCACTCTTTGCATACAATTACTTTGCGTAAAATTCTTTTTTTTATGTACGTTACCACGATTTTGCGACGTTTGCACATTGCGCGAGCATGCTTACATTTTTGATATCAAAAAATGTAAGCAAAAAAATCACCCGCCTATTTCCGTTGTGTTCTTAACGGAGAATTTGGGGCGGTATGTACACGGAAGGCGTTTTGCCTTCCGTGCACTGCTTTCTTACGCAGTTTCTCTCATATTGCATGGAAGTAGCATCTTAAGCATCGGCATTCCGTCTTGTTCGGGAAGTTGGAATGCATAGTGGATATTGATGAGATTGCCGACTTTCCTTGAGTATTTTTCCATTTTCTCAAAGACTTCTATTTTACGGATAAATACTCGTAGCAATTCGGGCGTAAGCTTCGGCATTTCAATATACTGCTTTGCCTTTGTAATGAATTCCCTGATGCAACTATCTCGCATATCCATCTCGCTGATACCGTTATTCACGGCTATCAGCTTTTCTTTTAGTGTGGTTTGCTCTTGCTCGTATCCGCTTGCCATTGTATCGT
>JAFQMX010000035.1 GCA_017396125.1 Clostridia bacterium | reverse complement strand
TTTCGTTAACCATAATTTTTACTTCACCTTTTTATTATTTTTTTATTTTGTTATTTTGTTTTTGTTTTAATAAACTGTTTTACGTAAATCTATTTTTGCAAACGGTTTATTGTTTACTATGTAGAAATAAATGTATAAGAATTATTTCTTAATAGTAGCAAAGTATCTTTCTATTATTTCCTTTTCGATGTCGCTAAGCTCTTCATTGGAAAGAAGCTCTTCTACAACGTCTTCGTAAGCGTTGGTAAATACCTCTCCGCCGTAATAGGTCTGTCCGTCGTATACCTGGTTGATATTAAGGTACTGACCGGAAGCCTGTGGCTGACCTTCGTCGCTTTCAGGAGACTCTGGAGAAGGCAAACCGTCACCCTCCTGCTGATCTCCGCCCGGCGCCTTTTCTCCGCCGTCCGGACCAGGCATACCGGCTCCGTCCTCCTGGTCGTCCATGATTTCAACCATTTCAAAGATTGCAGTGATAGTGGTATCAGCCATAACTCTCTTTTCATATCTGTATGGCTCAGTCAATCCGTCAGACCACTGAACGAACACCCATCCCTCTGCAGGCACTGCGGTAACAGGAGTTCCTGCCTGACCTTCTTCTACCTGCTGGATAATTTCGCCCTGAATATCTCCGTCGCCTTCGAACTCATAAACGAGGTCAAACTTGTCAGGATCCGGAGTAACCAATCCCAAGATAACGTCCATACCCGGCGTTTCGGTTACAGCAGCCACGGTGGTCATACCGATTCCGAGCACTGCGGTAACAGAAAGAGCAACGATCATTACCACAGGAACTGCAAACTTGAGAAGCTTTTCGCTTACGGTAGCAATTTTTTCTACCGCGTCTTTTCTCTGCGCTTCGATAAGCACGGAAGACTGACCTTCAAATTCAGTCATGGTAACGAGTCTTTCCTCAAGACCCAAAGCATCGACGCTTCTTGCGGTGTTTTTGATGGTAGGACGGTATTTTTTCTTGTAGAACAACGCCGTAAACGCTCCCGCAACTACGAGTGCTATTATCGGGCAGAGCCACAAGAATTTGAAACCGAAGAACCACCAGATTGCCGAAGTAACTAGCAAAACTACAAAGGCAGGGATAAGCGCGAGCATCAACGATTTGATGATTGCGTGCTTAACCATTTTGCCATGGTATTTCTGCAAAAGCTTTTTAGCATCCATTTTTCTTTCCTCCCTATATAACTTTAATATATGTACGCGTTGTCAAATTGATACAATTTGTCCCAAAATTCGACAACTATTCATACCATACGAGCATCTTTCAGCTAATCGAAGTGCACAGAGAAAACTATAGACCTCTCCTAGCCTATTACACTCCCTATTAATTTACCATAAATGCGGTTATATTGTCAAGGTGTTTTGTTCGATTTTTATGGTCTAATGTTGGGACTGAAAGGGAATTTTCACATTCAAAATTATGTCAATCAATTTGAGATGTTTTAGTTTTCACGAAGTTTTCACACAGCCTACACTTTTATGTGAAAATTGGTTTTTTTTTGAGAATTTTGACAAAGAGTTAACTCTTTAAGGTAAATAAATTCAAATTTTAGAAAAATTCACCGTTTCTTTAGAATTCGGGGTAAATTTTTTGTTTGTGAAAAAAGTTTCATTTTTTCATCACAATCCTTGAACCTTTCATTTTGTGAAAGTTGCATTTTTTTAAGATTTTTTTGAGATAGGGACGTCAATTTCTCCACTTCCCCATCCATCGGCCTACACCGCCCAAACGCGCGCTTAGCGCTTTTTCAAGACGTTTTAATGGTGCTCTTACGAAGCTGCCCACACCCCTCTGCAAAAGGATTTTTCCGTACGCTCAGAACTGCTTTATAAACCTAAACCAAAAACTAACGTAAAAAAGAGCAGACATTACTCGTGTTTGCTCTTTGTGCTTGTTATATAGGATTGTGCTTAGTCAAAATGCGTTTATTAGCTCAAACGGCGTTGCTTGAGCTTTGTCAAAGGGTAATTTTCCGCGAAAAACCTTTAACGCTGGGCGCAAAGGTCATTTTTTACAAAACTCGTTGCAGTTAAATTTCACCGCCACCCACGAGTCCAAAAGTCAGACAGCCTGCCCCTCGGACCGTTCTTCTCGAAGAAGTGCCTCGTTTTTGAAGCGGAACATCTTTTTTACCGAGTACAAAAGGATAGGCAAGAAGATTACCAGCACCATTACCTCCGCGATCGGATAGCAGAACCAAACCGCGCTTCCGCTGACGAATTTGTCAAGAACGAAAGCACACGGTATCAAAAATCCGAGCTGACGAAGAAGCGACATAAGCAAAGAATTGACTCCCTTGGTCAGCGACTGAAAAGCCGTTACCATAACGATAGTTATCGCCGCAGGAACGAATGACAAGCTGATTTTTCGCAGTGCTCCAGCGCCAGCGCCCATAAGCTCGTTAGGCAAGCTGAATATTTTGAGCAAAAGCTCCGGACAAATCTGGAAAAGCAACGTGCCCGCCAGCATTATGCCAAACGATATGCACACCGACAGCCTAAACGTCTTGAAAAAGCGCTTTTTGTCACCGTAGCCGTAGTTGTAGCTCATTATCGGCAGTGCGCCCTGCGTCAAGCCGAATACGGGCATAAACACGAAGGAATTAAGCTTGAAGTACGCACCTAAAATCGCTATGTAACCAACGTGCTTCTTTATAATAAGGTTGAGCGTGCTGGTGGTAATCGAACCCATTGCGTTCATTATTGTGGTTGGCAGTCCCACTACCATTATCTCCAAAAACACGTGCTTTTTTGGTCTAAATCCGCGCAAACTTATGGATACGTCCTGCTTTTTTTTGAACATTACCGTCAAAACGTAGCACATTGCGAGCAACTGTCCCGCAACAGTAGCGAGCGCCGCTCCCGCAACGCCCAGTCCCAAGCCCCAGTCAAAAATAAAGATAGGGTCGAGTATTATGTTGGTAATCGCACCGATAAGCTGGCTTACCATCGGCGCTTTCATGTTGCCCGTGGACTGCAAAATTTTGGAACAGCAAATTTCCACGAACATACCAAAGCTGAGACACATTACTATCGTAAGATAGGTTACCGCCATGTCGTTGACTTCGGGGCTGTCCGAATAAGCCCTTACGAATGGCTTGACCACGGTTAAACCCAAAATTATAGTAACAACAGCCATAATAAGCGCCATAACGATACCCGTTTGCGCCGTGTGGCTAGCGTCCTTTTGTCTGTCCTCGCCCAGCTTTTTTGCGATTTGAACGTTTGTACCCACGCCGATACCTATTGCAAACGCCATGAAGAACATTTGCATCGGAAAAGCAACGCTCAGCGCCGTAAGGCCGTTGGTCTTGTCGTACGACGAAACGAACATTGTGTCCACGACGTTGTAAAGTGCCTGCACCAGCATCGAAAACATTGCAGGTAGTGACATGCTAAGCAAAAGTTTGCCTATTGGTTGCTCGCGCATTTTTTTGGAGCGCAAGTCCCTGGATGATTCTTGATTTTTCGTTTCCGTCATAATAAAAAAGCCTCTTTAAAGGCCGATTTATAATAAAACCGGCCGTAAGTATTGTCCTGAAAACAAATTCAATATTAATTAATTTTTGCCTTGACGGTAAAGATTTCGCCATACCGTACGCGGATTTTCGTTACCGCAAGGCGACTTGGGGTGATACGATTAATCATCGTCGTCCTTGTCGTCGTCATCGTCGTCGTCAACCTCGCCAACTACCACGCGGATTTCGGTAATCTTGCGCGCAGTGGCTTTGGTAACAGTAATCTCGAGGTTTTTGTAGCTAACCTCCTCGCCGATAACCGGTATGCTCTTGGTAAGCTCGGTCACCCAACCGCCCACGGTAGACGAGGTAAAGTCGTCAAAGCTCATATCAAGCTCGCTACCCAACTCGTCAAGCGAGAATGAACCACTGACGAGATAGGTATCGTCGGATTCCTTGCGAAGAAGAATTTCTATTTCGTCGTGCTCGTCGTAAATTTCGCCCACGAGCTCCTCCAAAATATCCTCTAGCGTAACTATACCCGAGGTTCCGCCAAACTCGTCCACTACTATTGCCATATGAACCTTTGACTTTTGGAAAAGTCTGAGTGCCGAAGAAATTTTCATATTCTTGGACACGCAAAGGCTCTCTTGCAAAATCGGCGACAAACTCTGTCCGCCTCTTTTGTATAATTCGTAAAAGTCTTTTATGTGAATCACGCCCACGATGGAGTCCACGGTTTCGTGGTACACCGGCATACGCGAAAAGCCGTGAGTTTCGAACTTTTCGGCAATTTCGTCCATAGTCAGCGAGTCATCCACCGCCACCATCTCTACACGAGGCACCATAATATCGTACACGTCCACGTCGTCGAATTCGATTGCCGAGCGTATGAGTTCGGACTCGTGCTCGTCGATTTCACCGTCGTTTTCGGCTTCCTCTACTATAGTAATAAGCTCGTCGCCCGAAAATGTTGCACTTTTTTCCGCTTTGAAAATTTTTCCAAAGAGAGCGAACAAAGCAGTAAGCGGAACGAAAACTATCTGCAATACACTGATAATTGAAGATGCAAACATTGCGATTTTTTCGGGATGCGCTTTTGCTAAATTTTTTGGCATTATCTCGCCAAAGATCAAAACTATTATCGTTATTACTATCGTAGAAACTGCAGTTGCATACGATTTGCCCATCATTAGATCTATAAACATTAGCGTGCCGATAGATGACATGGTAATGTTAACGATATTGTTGCCGATAAGCACAGTGGACAAAAATTTATCGTATTTTTCGAGGTGTCTAAGCACTCTCGAAGCTTTTCTCGCTTCTCTGCGCTTGCCGTCGCTCTCAATATTTTTGAGGCGGATGCGGTTTACCGAAGTATACGCAGTTTCGGTCGCCGAGAAAAACGCCGAACAAATAAGCAACGCAATGATTGCTACGATGAATCCGGTCATTTTTGCTGACCAGACTGTTGACATTACAGACAATAGTTGCCCGGGATAGTCCATAAAAAGTTTCTTTTACCTTCCTTATAAATAAAAATTATTCTTTGGAGTGCTCCAAAATATGTATGCAAATCACCAAAGTAATGCTCATTATAACATAAAAAATTATAAATATCAACCTAATTCCGTTGATTTTTTATAAATTTATTAGGGGTCTTCGATCCTTTAGTATAATGACCAAATAGTATAATGACCAAAGTTTCGGGAAACAGTAGCCTCCCTTGCAATTAGAAAGGTAGCGCGCGTTAGCTTGACGGAGGGATTAGGGTCATCGTCCCTTTGGCAGTTCCTCTCGGACTTGCGGGGAATAAAAATTCGCCACGGTCAACTCCGTAGGGTCGACCATTGGTCGCCCGAAAACGTAACGGTTACAGCAAACGCATCACGGGCGGGACAACCCCACCCCTACAATTTTTTTAACATTTCACCCGTTGGCCTTTTTAATACTTCACCCCGTTGGCATAACGCGAAATTAAAATTCGTTACACCTCTTTTAAAATTCCCGTGTCGATGGACATTATGTACGTTTTTGCATCCACGCCCAAAATATCCTTTACTGCGCGCGCGTACAGCTTAATTTGTTTGACGTTGCTCTCGCAAAACGCATAAGAGGCGCTTCCCGTCTTGTAATCCACGACCACAGCACCGTCGCCGATCGCCATAAGGTCAATTACTCCCTGCACCAGCGTCGTTCCGCCCGAATATCCGTACTCACTTGCGTCAACCGGCAAAATAAACGGCTGCTCGCGATAAACTTTTTTGCCTTTTACCAATTCGCCCACCTTTTTTGCGGCGGTCTCCACCTTGCGCTTGTCCACAGCGCGCTTAACGTCCTCGCTTAGCGCCTCGAAAGTGGCTTCGAAATTTTCAAAATCCACATTTTCCAGCGCCTCGTGGTACGCCGTTCCGCGTAGCATAGCGCCCTCCTCGTCATTAGCCGAAACGGTCAAAATCGCCTCTTCATACCCGCGATTTTCCTCGCGCAAAACGCTGACCGCATCTTTTTTCTGACGCAATTCTTCGCCGTTTTGTCGCAAATTACGCGATACGGTATCAGTTTTTTGCGACTCCTCTGCTTTTTCTTGTGTTACTAGGCGAGTAACGTAAGTTTTTTCGGGCGCGTCGGACAGCTCTAGCGCAAAGTCTATTCTTTGCTTGATTTTTGCCGTAAGCTTTTCGTCTTTTTGGAAATTTGCTACTGCTGTGGAATCACCTTTTTGCATGGTGTCGGGCGCGTCAATTCCGTAACTATCCAGCGCGTGCTCGATTATTCCCATATAACCGCCGTTTCCCGTACCGTAAATTTCCAAAAATTCCTGCGCTCTCGTCAGCGCAACGTACA
Organism: Clostridia bacterium; assembly: GCA_017396125.1. Classification (GTDB taxonomy): domain Bacteria; phylum Bacillota; class Clostridia; order Christensenellales; family Pumilibacteraceae; genus RGIG1965. Next base: position 10,256 of record JAFQMX010000035.1, on the reverse strand, counting down.
GTAGGCGCAATTCCTCCGCCCTTTCGGACTCGATTTTGTCGCCCAAAATGGCGCGATAAAGGTCGGTTTCGTGCTCCTTGCCCCCGATTTCGTCAAAGCCCTTTAGCGCAATTCTGTCTCCGCTGACGGCGAGCTTGAGTTTGGCGTTGGAAAAATTGAATTTTTTGCCCGCGCTCATCAGTATTACCGCAGGAAATTCCAGCCCCTTGCTACCGTGAATGGTCATAATCTTGACTGCGTTTCCGCCCGAAGTGGACGAATATTCCGGCTCGCACTCCAGCGCCGTCAAAAACGCGTGCAAGCTGTTTTTTTGCGGATGCTCGCAAACGTAGCTCAAAAATTCGTCCAGCCCCTCCGCGTCTCCGTCGGTAGCAAAGGTATGCAAAAAGAAATCGTTTTCCTCCACGATAATTCCCGCAAGCTCGTCCGCCGATACTCTTATCGACAAATCGTTGTAGCGGCGCAGTTTTTCGAGGAAAATTAGGAGTTTTTGAGTGGTTTCGGCAGAAATCGCTCCGTTTTGGTTGCTTTGGGCAGAATAAGCCTTATTTGCGTTGTCTTCGTTTTGGGCAGTTTCGCTGTTTTTAAAAGAGTTTTGCGGTGCTCTATCGAAAAATTTACCATGCGCGTACACTGCGTCGCAAAAGCTACGGCTCTCTCCCCTGATTTGCGCCAGCTCGTCGGGGGTGAATCCGCCCACGTGCGACAACATTGCACCCACGAGCGCAATTTCATCGGTGTTGTTGTCAATGAGACGCAAACAACTGATTAGCATACGCACTTCTTTTATTGTCGAAAACGCTACTTTTTTGCTGGTTTGATACGGAATTCCCATCTTTCGCAAATTTTGGGTAAGAGCGGTTACGTCTTTTCCCGTCGAACGCACCAAAACGGCTATTTCGCCGTAGCCAAACGCGCGTTTTTGCCCGTTTTCCTCTATTCCGGCAACGAGCTCGGCAATTCGGCTCGCAACGCCCTCCGCCTCGGGGCTAAAGGTGTCGGTGTCCGCAACTTCGTACAGCCCCTCCGCCTCTTCCTTTTGCGCGAGGTAGCGCACGATTCCCGGTCGGAATCCCTCTTTTTTTGCGCCTGCCACCAAAAACGCGTCGCGTGCATAATCCACTCCGCAAGTTTTTTTGGTCATTGCCTTGCAAAAAATCTCGTTTACGAAATCCACGATTTGTTTTCCACAACGGTAATTTACGTTGAGCAAAATCAACTCTCCGCCCTGCTTTTTGTCGTAAGCGTCGGCGCAGTTCTCGAAAATATCGGAACGGCAACCTCGAAAAGCGTAGATGCTTTGCTTAAGGTCACCCACCATAAATTTTTGGGCGCTAACGAGCGAAACTATGCGCTCCTGCAAGGGATTTACGTCCTGATATTCGTCCACGAAAACAAACTTGTATCTACTACTTATCTCTCGGTTAATCTCGTTTATGCAAAGAATCTTGTACGCAAGATGCTCCAAATCCGCAAAGTCCAGCACGCCTTTTTTCTTTTTTCGGCTGTCAAAAGCCCTTTTTACCTTGCGCGTAATCTCCACTATTTTGCGCGTATTGTCAATATTCGGGGCATACGGTGGCAATTTTTTGTCACCGCTCGTGCTTTCCATAAGCGTTTTTGCCTTTGCCGTCAGGGCTTTGAATTTTTCGTTAAGCTCGGTAAAATCGCCCACGTTACCCTTTACGGTTGCAGGCGCTGCGCCATTGCCCTTTAGCCACTCGGCATAAGCCTTTGCAGGCTCGATATTGCGCTCAAATCCTGCCTTTTTGCACTCGTCTGAGTAAAGCAAAAAGTCGCTGACAAGCTCATGTCGCTTGGCGACATCCTTTTGTTGCAAGTACTCGTCCATGTCACAGCGGGAGCAAGCGTCCAGCGCTTCGTCCGGCTCGGCGTAAAGGCTAACGTGGGAATAGAGCGACTTTATGCAACCGCGAAAATCGTCGTCGCGCCTGCCCGTCGTCATAAAATCTCTGAGCCTAGCAAAATGCTCGTCACCACTTGCTACGTACTCGCCAAAAACCTCGTTGATCGCGCTATCCAGCTCGGCTCTCGCCTCTCCCTCACCCAAAATCTCAAAGTCGGGATCCACTCCCACCGCGTAAAAATACTTGGCGACAAGCTTTTTGCACCAGCTGTCAAGGTTAGTAATGTCCGCGTCGGGAAGATTTTTTATTTGAGCGATAAGCGCAGGGTTTCCGCTGTCTCGTAGCCTTTTGGTCAATTTTTGTTTCATATCCGCGGCCGAAGCCTTGGTAAAGGTAGAAACCAAAAAATCCTCCAGCCTGTACCCGTCTTCCATAAGCGCAACGATTCGCTCTATCATAACCGTAGTTTTTCCGCTACCTGCCGACGCCGAAACGAGCAGATTTTGGCCACGACTTTCTATAATTTTAATTTGTTCCGCCGTCCACTTCATAAAATTTCTTCCTCTTTTTTATTTACGGCAGACACGAGCGTGTCCACGGTTACCGTCTTCTTTTGGCGCGGGCTACCCGACGGACAAGCGTAATAATAATCGCAGGCCATGCACGGGTTGGCGCTAAAAGCGCTATATGCAGGCGACGGAGTTGCGTATCCCGAACGAATTTTTTCCACGCCCGTCTTAGCAAGCAGTTTTGAATACTCCAGCACTGCGGAAAATTCCTGATCGGACAGCGCAGACTTACAGCGGAATTCGCCTTTTTTGGTAAATTTCGCGTCGATAACCTCGCTTTCGCAAGTTTGCAGCGTTTCGTCCATAATGAGCGCGGTACTAAGGTCACCCCTAAAAATTCCGCTGAATCTGTGCGAAAACGCGTCGTCCTTCCACGAATACTTTAGCGGAAAGTAAAAAGTTCCCACTCCGTCGTAGCCATTGCTTCGCACTACTGCCAGGTACAGCGGCAGTTGGAGCTTTTTTCCATAATAAATATCGGTAAACGAAAACTCGGCGTTGCCCGTCTTGTAATCCACTACGCGCGCCATTTTGTCGCAAAAATCTATCATGTCTATTTTTCCGCGTAAGGTTACGGGCGGATTAGTGTCCAGCGCTATTCCGCGCATTTCACATCCCTCGCCAAACTCGGTTTCGGTAAGCGCATCGCCAAACTTTCCTTTTTTTAGGTGCGAAATCAAAATTTCCACCACCTTTACCGTTTCTTCTTTTACTTTTTCCAGCAGCTTCTCGTTTTCTTTAAGCGCGTACTTGACGCCCTCGGAAACTGCCGTCTCCATAGCGCGCTCCACAGCCTTCTCCACTCCGTCGTCGTAGCCGTCCTTTACCACAAGCTCCACCACCTTGTGCATAAGGTTGCCGATATCCACAGCCAAAAGCTCGCTGGTTTCCTGCGCCTTAACTCGCAGTCCGTAGCGGAAAAAGTGCTTGGCAGGACACTCGAAAAAGGCTTGGAGCTGAGAAATGTAGGTGGAATCCTTTACCATATCCCTTCCCGTAAGCTTACACTCAAACTCGGCGATTGGCCTAAAAAACTGCTTTGCCCTATCCTCTACCGCGTAGTACAGCGCGTCAAAAAACGGCTTTTCTCTCGAAGTCAACACCGCTTGTTTGCCAAAAACCGCAGGCGCGTAGTCCACGATAAGCTTTTCCAGCGCGGCAGATTGCGTACAACAATCGTACAAAAGCCTGCCGTATGGTTCAAAATTCGCGGTAGCGTCCCCGCTTTTTTGTGACAAAGCTCCGTCGCTCTCGCGCTCTTCTGCGTCGCCATAGCGCTCAAATATATGCAAAAAATCCGATTTTTTCGTCTCCGCCGTTTCGTCATAAATAGCCAGCACTTCGCCGGACAAGCAAATCAGCTCCATGACCTCGCGCTCTTCTTTTTCGTTAATCTCGCGCCTGGACTCAAACACTTTGCCGTTGCGATTGAGAAAATCCACGTCGTCGTCGGACAAAATTCCGCTGTCGGACAAATACGACGGAATTTGCCCCTCGTTGCAACCCACCAGCACCAAAAGCTTTGGGCGGTAGCCACGAAAAAGCGACGGCTCACCCACGGCAACGCTGCTCTTTTTGGTCGGAATAACGGAAATATCCGTGCTCCTGATTCCCTCGCAAAGAAGCGCAAGGCGGTTGCTCGTAATTTTAATTTTGTCTATAACCTCGCATAGTTCCACTATCTTGTCGATATTGCTTTCGGGCTCGTACGAATCGTTAAATCTCATTTTGTAGCCATCGATAATGGCGTTGATTCCCGCCACCAAACTGCTTTCGCCCAAGTGCTTTTCGCAAACGGTCATGCAGTCGACCAGCTTTTTTCGAGCGCGCTCAGCTATTTCAAAGCCATTAATCTCCAGCTTAAACGGCTCAAAAAACTCCTTTCGGTCGCCCCCGCACGCGTTGAGGTACTTTTCCAGCGCGTCGGACTCCGTCTTTTTCAGCCCCGAATAGCAGTTTTTGGCGAGAGTGAGCAGGGAAAATTTGGAATAATTTTGGTTTTTGACCTCAAAAAGCGCGCACAAAAAGTTGCCCGCAGGGTACTCGGACAGCTTCTTTTTTGCGTCTATAAAAAACGGAATTTCGTACTCCGAAAATATTCTCTTTATGCGCTCGAACGAGGTCGGTGCGCTGACTACGGCGATTCCCTCGGGCAACGCACCGCCTAAAAAGGCGTTGCGGATTTTTTTAGCCGTTTCCTTTAAACAATTAACGCTACCCGCGCGTCCCACCACGGTTACGGGCGAATTTGCCACTATCTTTTGCTGGCAGTCAAGCTGTACAAGCTCCGCGTGACGAGCGATTTCATCTATCAGCGCGGTTTCGCAAGAGGAATAGCCGTTAAATCCCACGATAACCACCCTTTTGCCCGCAAAATACTCAGCATTTTGCATAAGGTCGGTGAATTTTTTGGACAAATCGGCGTACTTGTCGGCAATTTCACGCAGGTACTCGCGGTAAATCAGCGCGATATCGGACAGCTTGGGAGTTGTAAGCACGTCGGGAGTTACGCCTGCCTCCATCAGTGAGTGAATTGCCTCGTACATTTTTACGGCAAACCCCGGATAATTTTTGCTTTTGTTGTAATATTCGAGCTTTAGCGCGCCCAATATATGCTTAACTATTATAATTCCGCCCTCTCGGCTCACGGCAACGCCCTTGCACACTCGTCTATGCAGTCTATCAAACGAAGTTACCTCGGTAGTAAAACTGCCTTTTTGCGAAAAAAGCTGTTTTTCCAGGCGCAAAGTAAATTTGTCCGGACAGATAACCACCGTTTTTTCGTCCAGACCGTCGCTGATAAACCCGCGCACTGCCTCAAACGCCTGCGCGTAATCTCCATAGTAAAGGATTTTTTTTGACATACAAATATTGTAGCCCCTTTTGAGTTGATAAATCAAGCAAATTGTGTTATACTTTGGTAAATTTTAATCTTTTGGAAGGCTTGTATGAAGAAATTTTCCGTTCTTTTAACTTTAATAATATGTATTAGCTTGATGGCAGGCTGTAGCGGAACTATTCCGCTGTCCTTCGACCAAAACAGGCCGTGGAGAATTTTTTCCACTATCCAAAGCCCTTGCGCCGAAGAAATGACCTATCGCGTGGAGATTTTTGCCGGCACTACCGACGATACCCGCATCACCAAGGACACCAGCTCCTACAAGGTTACGCTCAAAGAAGGCAAGACAAACGTGGGTGATGAGGTTGCGCTTACCGCCACCGTAGACACCGTTATGACCATAAATTACCGAGACGACCTCGATTTTGCCGACAAGGGACTGACCGATACCGTTGAAACCAAGGTTATTTTCCGTTTGGACAACCTTTCGGCGCTGTACTCGTACCGCAAGATTACTCTCGCAGACAGAGCAGGCGAGGAAAATAACAGCTACGAGGTGACTATGGACTACGTCAACAAAACCTCTACCATAACCTACCAAGACGGCTCGACCAAGCCCATGAAGCTCAAAAATTCTTCGCCCGTGTACGACAACGAAATGATGTACTATCTCGTACGCAGTTTTTCGACGATTGACGTGGGCGCGAGCGACTCTTTCAAAATCGTAAACGGTTACGAAAACTTTTTGGACGGCAAATATTCCGCTACTTCGCTAAAGGCTTCTACCGAAAACACCGTGGACGTGAGAGTGGACAAGAACATTTTCGACCTCGTTCCTACCAAGGAGGACGCTTTTGAAAAAACCGTGGACGGCGAAACCGAGTATTATCTCACCTGCTACCGCACACAGATTTCGCTTTCTAGCAAAAAATCCGGGCCACCAATGTTTTCGTATATGTCGCGCGGCGCGTTCGTAAGCGGTGGCACCAACACTACCTACAAGGTGCCTGTTGCGCTGGTAAATCATCAATACGATATCGACGGCAATACCACCTACACCCAAATGTGCACGCTCACCGATTATTCCGCTTACGGCAATTACTAATCGGCAACGGGCGGTTGCAGCGTGTGATTATCCGCCAAAATTCAACCGCGAATTGTAACTGAGTTAATAATAAAAAACGATACCTTCTCTTGCGTTGGTATCGTTTTTCTTATACCGTTGTCCGTTTTTTCCACCGTAGAGGCAGGAATAAAAATAAATATCGGTCTGATTACTCGGCGGTGATACCGCGCGAATTTATATCGTCGATTATTTTTTGCCAAGCGGAAATTTCTTCATCCGAGCCGTTTTTGTAATCCAAAAGCGAAATGCATTTTTTGATATTATCGTTGGCTTTGTTTGTTTTTCGTACGTTGTCAGTAACTTTGTCGATAATTTCCAGCGCGTCTTCTGCGATTACCGAGCTGGTGATTTGCTCCTGCACCACGGTAAGCTGCTTTATTTCCAATCCAATGATTGCATCCAGCGCAACGAGCAGCAGCGCGCAGTACATTACGCCCCTAACCGCGCCCATCAAAAGTCCGCCTAGTCTGGACAGCATGCTTTTTCCGTCGTCGCTCATTTGTCTTACTACTCTCGCCACGATTGCCATAACGATTCGCACCACCAGGAAAAGCAGCGCACCCACGATAACTGCAAACACCACCAGCGACAGCTGAATTGCCAGCGCTTCGCCCACCGTAGCAACGCTACTCGACAAATAAATCGGGTTAATAATAAATCCGATAACGAGCGGCGCAAGCAACGACATAACCGTACCGCCCTTTTCTTCGATAATGCTCTTTATACCCTCGTTTCCGCTCAAGGTATAAACTGCCTTTACATCCAGCATGGAGATATCGCGGATATCCGACGGGATTTTTTTGTAAATAAATTTGAACAGCGAAAATTTCTCGGGATTTTGAGTTCCGAGAACGAACTGTGCTATTTGTTCTGAACCAAGCAATGCGTTTACCACAAGGTCGGTGATTATGAGCACTATCAGTAATGACAAAATCCAACCAAACAACTTGCCCGCACTCTTTGCAAAGCCCCAGATAAATCCCAGCAAGGCAAACAGCGCGAAAATCGCCAGCAAGGCTATGTCCACGTAAGACATATTTTTCTCCTTTTTATATTCGAGCGCAATCGCGTAGGTTAATAAATCGCAACTACGGTAGGCATATTTTTGCAACTGCACAATAATAAATCAATCATTTTTCAGTTTTGCAAAAATCAGTTCGCACAACAGTATACTTTTTTGGTCAATTTTTTATGGCAAAAGCGTAGCACCAGCCCGCCCATCAACCATTTTAATATATTCTCTTAACTCAATTCTATTATACCTTTTTATTTTCGCTTTTGCAAACTTTTTCGGCATAAAATTTTGGTTGGGACGCGAGGCTAAAAAAATTCGTCGTTTCGGGCACGGTATTTTTGGTATTTTTCACCCGAAACGACTAGGAGACACAAAATTAAATTTTTCTTTTACTCTATGCTGATTTGCCGTCAATTCTATATTTAAATATAATAAAATCGGCTTTTGGTGATTAAAAATAGGATTTTCCGTCAACAATTCTATGCATGAATAATTATCACCAACAACTTTCTTCTTTGCTATGCGGTGAAACGCCCATAATCGTGTGCGTGGGCACTGATCTCGTGGGTGGCGACTGCCTAGGCCCGCTAGTTGGCAAAATGCTAATCGAACGCAACGTGCCAACTTACGTTTACGGCACTTTTTCCTTTCTCGTCAACGCTAAAAACGTGGATTTTGTAGGAAAATTCGTGCGAAACAATCACTTGGGAAAAAAGATCCTCGCCATAGATTCGTCGGTGGGACAAAAGGAGGACGTGGGCAAAATTACCGTCAGCCGTGGTGCAATCCTGCCCGGCGCTGCTAGCGGAAAAAATTTTTCTCCGCTGGGCGACTACAGCATAACCGCCGTAACCTGCGCACACAGCCCGTCCAGCAAGGAATTTTCTGCCGTAAGACTGGGGTTCGTGTTCGATTTGGCAAAAACCATAACCGACGCGGTGTGCGCCTCTCTCACCACCACTCATCACTAACAATTTACCATATTATTGTAAAAATTTAATTATGCCTCGGTTAAAATTTCATTAAAATTTCGTACTGCTCCTAAAAACGTAACAAAAAAACTGCTACTGTAAAAAAGTTTGCGGTTTTTCTTTTTAAAATTATGAAAAAATACTTTTACTGCGGTTGTAAATGACGTTTTTTGCTGCCTTTTGGCTAAAATTCGTATCGCTTTTCGCTACTACCTGCCAAACTAACGGCTTTTACTCCAAAATTGCGACGGTCTCGACGGAGGTGGTTTGAGGGAACATATCGTACGGCTGGACGGAAACCACCCTTTTGTCCAAAAGCTTAAGGTCACGGGCGAGAGTGGCGGGGTTGCAGCTGACGTAGATTATCGGACAGCTCAAGGCTTTGAGCGCATTGATAACCTTTTGGTCACAGCCGGCGCGCGGTGGGTCGAGAATTACGGCGCAGTTTTCGTCCGCAATCTTTGGCAAAACGTCGGCGCTGTCGCCAAGAAGTGGGTGCATATTGTCAATCGAATTGAAATTTTTCAGCTCCACGGCGCTGGCGTGCGCATCGGAATTGATCTCGATTCCGTATACCTCACGGCAATTTTTTGCTACGCGCGCAGTCATAAGTCCCGCACCGCTATATGCGTCAATAACTTTGCCACGTCCGATTTTTTCGCATACGGTATCGTAAATTTTGTCCCTGATATAATCGTTGACCTGAAAAAATCCTGCAGGATGAATATCCGCCAAATATCCGCCAAGGTCTATCGGCTCGCAGTCCCCTGCCAAAAATTCCGTTCTTTTCCCCAAGATAACGTTATTGTTTTCGTGATTGTAATTAACGTACAAGGCATAGCGGTCGAGCGCGTTTTCCAGCAGTTTTTGTAAAGGTCGCAAATCGGTTTTTTGGTTGAGCACCACGGTAACGTAGGTTTTTCCGCCCACGCTGCGCACCACCAAATGTCTCACGTCGCCCTTACCCGTCGCCTCGTCGTACGGCGCTCCGCCATAAAATCCAAGAAACTCGCGCATAAGCGCAATCACACGGTTGATTTCGGGCTTTTGGAGCGGACAGGCGTCTATCGGGGTGATGAAATGTGACGACGGCTGAAAAAATCCTATTTTAGTCTCGCCCCTAACCGAGCGGATAGGGAGCGACACCTTGTTGCGATAGCCAATCGGCGTGTCGGACGGCACGGTTGGCAAAACGTCTACGTCTATTCCACCCACCTTTTTCAGCGTTTCTCGCACCATTTTTTGCTTGTAAGCGAGCTGTTCGGGGTAGGAAAGGTGTTGCAAAGAGCAACCTCCGCACTTGCCGTACACCGGACAGATAGGTGCGACGCGGTGAGGCGACACGGTCAAAATTTGCTCTAGTCTGCACACGACAAAGGTAGGCTTGGCCAAAATTACCTTGGCTCTAACCCTTTCACCCACGAGCGCGCCCTTGACGAACACCGTCAGTCCGTCAACGTGCGCAATTCCCTCGCCGTTGATGCCGAGATTGTCGATGACCAGCTCGACAACGTCGTTTTTATTAAGCAGATTTTGACTGCGTTGTTTTTTTTCCTGTTTCATTTTTCGTCTAATAATAATCTTGTGCGTTTTTTGTCGATTTTTGTCTGTTTACAAATTATTTTTATTTATTTAGAACGAGCCTGCGCCGCCGTTTTCTCTTTATATTTTTTCAAAAAAATGTGTTTTTTCTATCGACAAATGATTGTGCTTGTGATATAATCTTTGTTAATTATGTTATTACCTATTTAGGAGGGCATTTTTCCCATGCCGATCACCGATTTTCTGGAACGCAACGCCAAGATCTACCCCAATGACGTTGCTATCGTGGAGGTCAACCCCGAAAAGCAGCCTGCAAGCAGTATGAC
>JAFQMX010000034.1 GCA_017396125.1 Clostridia bacterium | reverse complement strand
CTTTCGGGTTTTTAGACTGTCGATTCGCTCAACGCCCTGCACGTTTTCCACGATTTCTTTAATCTTGTTAATCTGCTCGGCATCCAGCGCCTCGTCGGTCATCTTGGCGATAGCGTCGCAAAAAATCTTTACCGCCGCGTGCACTACGAAAACGCTGATAATGATACTCGCAATCGGATCGAGAATGGGCGCTCCCCACTTGACGCCTACCAGCGCAATCACGCTACCGATACTGGACAACGCGTCGGAGCGGTGGTGCCAAGCGTCCGCCATAAGCGCCCCCGAGCCTATCTTTTTTGCCCCGGCGCGAGTGTACCAATACATAGCCTCCTTGACCACGATGGACGAAACCGCCGAAAGCATAGCCAGCAACGTAAATCTCGCTCCGTCGTCGCGGAACGCACCCGTAGCCAAACTTTTTATACCCGCAAGTCCTATCGCTCCGCCCGTAAGTCCCAGCACGAACGCCAGCAAAATTGCAGCAACACATTCGAACCTTTCGTGTCCAAACTGATGTTTTTCATCCGACGACTTGGAGGCAATTTTAAATCCGATAATCACCACCACCGTCGAGAAAATATCCGACGCAGAATGCGCCGAGTCCGAAATGAGCGCGTATGACGAGGCGAAAATTCCCGCAACCAACTTGAACACCGCCAAAATAGTATTGACGATTATGGCCACTACCGAAATTCGCATTGCTATGCTCTTGGCAGATTTAACCTTTTTTTCTTTCATAAAAATCTCCATGCTTGCATTCTTTTCGTGCACCTTCAGCCTTAGATTAGGTTATAATTTTCCTTAAATTCAGCAGTAACTCGGCTGTAATTTTACCGTGCACCAAACTTGTCTGCTTCTTTGTGTAAAAATCTCTTACCAAAATTCAGTTCGCTACGGCTAATTGCCCTAATACGCAAATAACTGCCCGTCGCCTAATGGCACGAAACAGTTATTTTTACTTTGCTAGTATATTCGTTTTTTGTTGGGCGTGTGCATAATTTTTGATATGCGTGTCCGCTTTTTTGTGACACGCGGCTCTTTGCGCACAGAATTTTTTGCTTAGATTGGCGGCATTAATCACCCAAATTAACGGCTTGATGTACTCGAATTTTGCCCTTATTCGTCGTCACCTTCGTCCACAACTTGCGTTATGTCCAGCTTCTTGTCCACCGACTTGATAGGGTCAAGGTCAATTTTCACGTTATGCACCACTCTCGTAAAGCCCTTGCCAATAACCTCGCTGGTGGAAGTAAGATAAGCAAAGGTGTCTGGGTATTTCTTTAGCACGTCGTAAAAAAGTGGAATTTGACGGTTACGCACTACGCAAATAAGGTACGCCTTTTTTTGATGAGTGTACATTCCCTCTGCTTCGATTCTGGTAACCGTTCTGCCCAATACCTTGATGAGGTCCTGCGAAAGCTCCTCGGGATGCGGCGTGATAACCTCGAACTTGGTCGCTTTTTTGAAGCCCAGCATTATCGTATCACAAACCTTGGACATACAGAACGAATTGATGAGCGCGAGAACTATCGGAGTAAATCTCGTTTCGTACGCACTGCGGAATACAAAGAACGAAAATAAAATTACGATCGCGTCCAATATGGTAATGAACCACGACGCGTTTATGTACGGATACTTTTTGGAAATCATGTTGCCCAAAACGTCCGTTCCGCCGTTGCTTCCGCCCGCCTTGAAAATCATTGCAAGCGCTACGCCGTTAAATACTCCCGCTACGATTGCCGCAAGAATCGGCTGTTTTGCCTCGCTGTCCTGAATGTATTTAAAGGAAAATCCCAATACTTCCTCGAGCTTTTCAAAGAAAATCATAAAGCCCGAAAGCAAAAACATTGCCGCCATGGTTTTGAGCGCGTAATCGCGATTAAATACAAAGAACGATATGATTACCGTAGGGACGTTGAGCAAAAACAAAAATAAACTCGCGTCGCTGATGCCCGGAATAAGCGTCTTTTCTCCCAGCGCGTAGTCGAGCATAGTGGATATACCCGTAATGCCGCCGGGAGCAAAATTGTTAGGTAGCACAAACGAGTGTATCGAGAAGCCTCTAATCAGGCACGCCAGCACTAGCAATACCCACAATCCTATTTCTTTTTTAATTTTATTCTTTTTTGACAACATGACAAGTGGATTTTAGCATCTTTTTTCAAAAAAGTAAAGGGTTATAAAGTGACAAGTGTAAAATATTTTTTTAATGATTATGTCACAATCAACCGTCAATTAGCTCCCTTGCGATTTGACGAGAAAACGATCTGCAAACCGCGAATTTTGATAAGAATTTTCTTTTGCGAATTTTATCTCGTTACAAGCATATCGGTGTGAGTTTTGGTTGTCACAAGCATATCGGCGCGCGCTTTGAGCTCTCCGCGAACATAATCGTACAATAAATAAATCGTTTCCTTTGCCGTCAGTCTGCATTGCAATTCCGCGAGCTGATTAAGTCCCAGCGTTCGCAAAATTATATCCAAGCCTTCTCTTGACATTGCGTGTACCAAGTAGGTGACCGCTGCCTCAATAGATTTTGCGCTGGTATGATACAAATTACCCACCGCAAGATACAATCGGCTAAGATCCGTTTTGCCCAATCTAATCAGCAAATCCACCAAGTGCACGAGATATTCGTACCCGTTTTTGTCAGGAAAAATCCCGGCAGTTTTCAGTACACGTGCCGTAATGCGCGCACCGCTTTCAGAATAATATCTATCTCTCTCCAATGTCAGCAAAACCGTTCCCTCTCGCTTTTTTATGTAAATCATTATATCAAAAAAATATCATAGCAAGCAACTATTTTTACCATATATTGTTAAATTTTTGAATGAATTGTCAATATATGGTATTTTTGAACGATTTTTTTGGGCAATCTATATCATATTTGTATTTTTATCATTGTAATTTTTTATTATTTTTTTCGACATTAGCCCGTTTGATTGGGCAAACGGTAAGTTTTTGTTTTATCGCCAACTAATTTTTGTTATTTAACCTATTGTTATTTCACAACAAGCAGTTTGAGCATCTGCCGTGAATTTATTTTATTTACTTATTAGCCGTTAAATTATTTATCGGCTGATTTTTATGATTAAGGAGCTTGATCGCCGACATAGCGGTTCGCGCGCCCGATGCGCACGCCACGACGACCTGCTTTGGCAGCCCTGCGTCAATATCGCCCGCAACGAACAATCCTTCCACCGCAGTTTTTCCATCCACAGTCTCCAGCATTCCCTCTTGCTTAAGGTCGGGCAATACCGAATTAGCACTTCCTCCCATCGCGATAAACAAGCCGTCAACTTCAAGCGCTACCTGTTTTTTATCCGCTGTCTCTACCAAAATTCGCTCCAATCTGTCTGCGCCCTCTATTCCCACCAAAGCGCCACCTTCGTAGCGCTCAAATTTTTCGCCCGCGACAGCGAGCGGGAGCTTGGAAACGAGAAAGATTTTTTTGCAGAGTCCGTGCAAAAATTTCGCCTCTTCTTCGGCATCATAGCCAAATCCCACCAGCGCAACGATCTTGTCGCGATAAAAATTTCCGTCGCAGGTGGCGCAGTAGCTTACACCCTTGCCCTCATAATCTTTAGCAAACCCAAAGGTATTGCGCTTATATCCACCGCAGTAAATTACGGTTTTTGCAAAATACACGTCGCTTCCGGCAGTAACGAAAAACTTGTCGCGAACCTTTACTACGCTCTGGACAAACTTTTTTATTATGGCGCAGTTAAATTTTTGCAGTTGCTCAAACATAAGCTTTGCTAAATCCTTGCCTGCGCCCACAAAACCGGGGTAATTTTCGATAAAATCTATTTCGTTTAGCGTGCCACCAAGCGCGTTGCCCTCAAATAACGCCACGCTTTTGCCGGCGCGCGCACCATATATCGCCGCGGTAATGCCTGCAGGGCCACCGCCAATAATCGCTACATCAAAGTTCATATTTTCTCCTTGTTGCAAAAAATCCTTGTCGAGCCGACAGCCAAGTCAAATCAGGCTCGCACTATCTATACTATTTTTTCTATTTTAATTTTCTTTAATACGTTTTCTATTATTATACTATTTTTCTTAAACTTTTGCAAGTCAACATCAGACTGAAGAGAGCCGAATTTTATTTGCACTAACCGCGACAAATCTACTTAAAAATATCGTTATGTTTTTATAACCAATCGCGAAATCGACTAATTTTTGCTCAAGCAAAACATCTCGATTTCTCCTAGAGTTATGATATAATAACTTTTATTTAGAGTATTTTTTTACTATTTTTTCGGTTAAAGCGATCTTTATTTTGCGAATCAAAATAGAATTACCTTTTTGCGGTATTTAATTATAATTTCGTGCACACGATTTGGTTTTTACAATGTATAATGAACTTTTTACAATACCAATTCTAATTTACGAAACGAGCAAGTAGTTTTTCGCGTGTCATTTTACTATTTTTCTCTAGCCAGCATGCGACTCAATAAAAAATTTATAAAATTGCGTATTTTTAGCCATACCAATTAGCATAACCAAGGTTTATACCAAATCAACGCTTACCGCTTCACCGTTGTCACTTGTTGCTTAACCCGGCCTATTTCTCGGTAACCTTTTCTACAACGGGGAGAGCAATCGAGAACACGTTGAACAATCCCCCAGACGTACAATTGAGTCTGCCTAACGACCTGTTTTGCAATCTCAAAATCACCAAGCAGGACGAAACCCGCCCAACGTTTTAAAAACAAAACCCAACGTTTTAAAAATTATTTTTTGGTCAAAACAATGTTTCACATGAAACTATTTGCACTTTTTTGAGATAATATGACCAATAAATTTAATTTAGTTGCATTTTTTGTACAAATTGTTCCCCGTGAAACAAAAATCCCTCGCATTAGCGAGGGATTCAAAAGAAAGGTTTTTGCTAAAAGCTTAGATTTTTTCAACGGAGTCGAGTAGTTCAACGATTCGGTCAAGATCATCTCTGGTGTAGTAATCTATGTAGATTCTGCCTTTTTTATCGTTGCCAATCGCGCTGACCTTAGTGGCAAACACACGTTGCATACGCTTGATTAAATCGCGAAGCTCAAGGCTTTGTTCAGGCTTCTTCTCTACCTTTTCGGGATTCTTAAAGGATTTTACGCATTCTTCAAACTTGCGAACTGACATCTTTCCGTCAGCAGCCTTCATAGCGAGCTGGTATTGGTGCGACCTCTCTACCGGAATGAGCACTTTTGCGTGCCCAGCACTAAGTCTACCCGAGGCGATGAGCTCGGCTACCTGCCCGTCGAGAGTCAAAAGTCCTAGCGTGTTAGTAACAGCACTACGGCTCTTGCCTATACGCTCCGCAACCTGCTCTTGCGTATACTTGTATTCATCCATAAGTTGCTTGATAGCATTAGCGGTTTCGATAGGGTTGAGATCCTCTCTTTGCAGGTTTTCAATAAGAGAAATTTCCTTAATTTCCTTGTCGGTGTAGTCACGCACAATTGCAGGAATCTTTATAAGTCCCGCACGTTTTGCCGCACGCCAGCGACGCTCTCCGGCAATAATCATATATTTATCTGCGCGTCTAACCAAAATGATAGGGGTGATGACACCGTGAACCCTGATGCTGTTGACAAGCTCGTTAAGTGCCGTTTCGTCAAAAACCTTACGAGGCTGATTAGCATTAGGAATAATGCTGGCAATATCAATTTCCTGCGCAACTGTGCCCACGCTTTGATTGAGGTCGTATTCCTCTTCCGCACCGGCGAGCAACGCCCCAAGCCCTTTACCCAAACCGCTCAATTTATTAGCCATAACGTTCTCCTTGTTGTTTTCTTATATTTTACCATAAAACGAGCGCACAGTCAACTATTTTTTTTGTATAATTATGATTTCATAACTAGCATTATGCGGAAATCTATTTTCTCTGCTTTTATTTCAAAACAGAAAAAAGCACGCGAAATCGCGTGTTTTTGCAAGCTTTAAAACAATTTTCTTGTAATATTTGTTATTTATTCATAACTTTACTCATTGATAGACATAGCAGTTTTTAGTGTTGACAAAAATGAGTTTTTGGTGTATAATTTTTGGTGAAAAGTATGCGGATTCTATAAGAAAGCAGTTGTATTTCTTGGGCGATTTTCGCAAAACCGTACTTTAGGAGCAGAAGCATGAAACTTATTTGCAACGGTAACGATTTGTCTGATGCAGTCAGCAAGGTTTTGAAGGCTGTCGGCACCAAAACCGCCAACCCTATCTTGGAGGGCATTAAGCTCAGGGCTGAGAGTGGCTCGCTTACCCTGACTGCCACCGACACCGAGCTTTCCATCGAAAAAAGTATCGTTGCGGACGTTAAGCTGGAGGGCGAAACCGTCGTTCCAGGCAGATTTTTTGGCGAGTTTGTGCGCAAGCTCAACAAAGAGCAAATTACTCTCGTTCTTAACGACAAAAATCAGCTCAAAATTATGTACGAGGAAAGCGAAGGTACCTTGCAATGCATGAACCCGAGCGACTTTCCACAGATCAAGGAGCTTTCGGCTGCGCAAAGCTTTTCGGTTGCAAAAAACGAGCTTAGGGATTTGATCAACAAAATCGCTTTTTCCGTTAGTATGGACGATTCACGTCCAATGCTCAAGGGCGTGCTTTTGGAAATCAACGACGAAACGCTTACGGGTGTTGCGCTGGACGGCTACCGCCTAGCTAAGTGCGTCAAGCCTATCGAAAGCACGACGGCTATGATGAGCGCGGTCGTGCCTGCGCGTTGCATCACCGAAATCGCCAAGCTAATCGACGACAGCGACGACGCGGTCAGCATTTATATCCAAAGGAATTATCTTCTCGTCGACCTTATTCACACCCGCATAACCTCGCGCCTTTTGGACGGCGACTACATCAACTACAAGCAAATAATCCCTTCGTCGTTCAAGTCGGTGGTTACGCTTCCTGCCGAGCAGTTTGAAGCGGGGCTTGAGCGTGCGATTTTGCTCGCCCGCGCCGACAAAAATAATCTCGTTAAGTTCGATATCCGCGACGGAATTATGCAGTTGTCGTCGAGCAGCGACATTGGTAACATAACCGAAAAAATCGTTATTCGTCTTGATGGCGACGACATTACTATTGCGTTTAACGCGAGATATTTTACCGAGCTTTTGCGCTTCGTTCAGTGTGACAATATCGTTATCAAATTCACCACGTCGGTGTCGCCTTGTGTGGTTGTTCCATCGGGTACTGAGGACGATTTCTTGTACCTGATCCTGCCTGTGCGCATGGCATCATAATAACCCCAATTTGGTGCTTGTGTCAAGAAAACTGTGATACGTATGCGGTTTTTAGTGACATAAAGCGGATTTTTGGCGAAACAAAAGCGAATAATTTTCGTTTAATGCATAAATTTTGCTATAAATCGCTGGACAGATTAGCGTTATTTTCATATAATATTATGGCTCGCTGATTTTTGGGCAATTTGCTACTGTGGCACGCTGGACCAGTTCACCGTTCGTCTGGTCGTAAGCAAGCCAATCATATTTGCTACTGTGGCACGCTGGACCAGTTCACCGTTTGTCTGGTCGTAAGCGAGCCAATCATATTTGCTACTGTGGCTCAGCTGGTAGAGCAGTTCACTCGTAATGAACAGGCCGCCGGTTCGAATCCGGCCAGTAGCTCCAATAAGCTTCTCGATTTTCGAGGGGCTTTTTGTTTTACTCGCGAACCACTCGTAATACTTCGCTTGCGCTCCGTGGCGTTCGCAATCTCCGATTGCTCGGCTAAG
>JAFQMX010000033.1 GCA_017396125.1 Clostridia bacterium | reverse complement strand
CCACCTTGGGATCGCCTTCCTTGGGAGGCTTGGTTGTGTAACGGAGAGGGAGAGTATAATTCGGGTCAAATGCTCGCTTGCGTGGGGTTGGAATTTGACCACCCGTTGCTTCGTCACAAAATCAAGATTTCGCTGGATGAAAAGACTGCCGAGTATCTTGCCGTTGCCAAGGCTTTGGATGAAAATTCGTAGGACGTTATGCAAAATTTTTGACCAAACTGCAGGTCTGACGTGTAAAAATCAACATTGTTTTTGGTTTTAGTTAATAAAATTGAGAGGCTCTTTATGAAAAGAAAATTCAAGAAAAGTTGGCTCAACGGCAAATGCGTTTTGCTTACTGGCGCAGGTAGTGGAATAGGCAGAGAGCTTGCGCTCGTTTTGAGCAGGATTTACGGCTGTAAAATTCTCGCCGTGGGACGACGAGAGCAAAATTTGCAGTCTTTGTGCGAGCAGGAGCCGAATATTTCAGCGTTCGTAGCGGATATTTCCACTCAAGACGGGTGGAGTAGAATTAAGGAGCACGCTGATTCGCTAGGCTTTTCGGTGGACGTGCTCGTCAACAACGCGGGAGTGATTCATCCTTTCAAAAAGCTAATTTATCTCACCGACGAGCAAATTGACAAGGTTATTGACACCGATTACAAGTCAATAATCTATTCGCTAAGAGCCTTTTACCCCAGCCTGAAAAACAAAAAGGACGCAGGCTTCGTTACGATAAGCTCGGCGTCGGCGTATTTGCCGGTTGCGGGCAACGCGGTGTATTCGTCGGTAAAGTCAGCTTCGCTTGCTATCACCGAGGCGATCAGGCAGGAGGTTATGGTGGACGGGATTTTCGTGTCGGCAGTTATGCCCGGGCCTGTCGTTACCGACCTTTACGAGCCGGACGGCGACGAGGAGAAAAAGGCGGGCGACGACGTGTCCAAGGTTGGTCTTGATGCGACTGTTGCGGCAAAACGCATAGCAAAAAAGATTTCCGTGCGCAAACCGCTTATTAATATAGACGTGACGGCGAGGGCAATGAAGCTTTTGCGCAAGGTCGCTCCGTCGGGCACCGTCAAGCTTTGGGCAAAACTTATGCGCAAGGCGAACAGACCGACCTTTAATCAGGTTTTTGATGACGAAAAACCAGTTCAAAACGCATTGAATTAAAGCCATTTTGTGGTATAATATCAAAAATGAGAGTTATTATAAAAAAATTCATAGCTATTGCAATTTTTACTGGGGTAATGACGTTTTGCTTTACCAATCTTTTTGCGTGCAAAGCCAACACCAAAGAATACCTGTATTTTACTTCGCTCAAATTTTTCAACACCAACTTTGGCGTTACCGTTTTTGCGGACAAAAACAAGGACGGCGAGGCTTTGGAAAGACTTTTTTACGACGAGCTGTGCGCTGTTGCCGAGCAAGTGGAAAATTTGATGAGCATCAGCGTGGAGGGGAGTGACGTGAGCCGTTATAACCGCTCGGCTGTGGGGGAAAAAACACAAATTAGCGAGCTTACGGCGTGCGTTTTGGGCCAGGCGCTATACTACTACGAAAAAACCAACGGCGCGTACAATCCTGCCGTGGCGCAACTCGTGGATTTGTGGGGCTTTTCGCCGAGGTTTAAGGACGTTACGATTACCGCCGAGGGCAAGCCGTACGATAGGCAAAAAATCGACGGCGAATACGATGCGCTCCCTGATGAAAAATATGTAACTGCCTTTGTTTCGCTTACGGATTTGAGTGATTTTGAGATTGAGCGAAATGGAGAAGATTATTTTATTACCAAAACTTGCCCGTCGGTAACCGTGGACGGAGTTGAGTACACTCAAGCGTTGGATTTGGGTGGAATTGCCAAGGGTTACGTCGTGGACGAGTGCGTCAGAATTTTACGCGAAAACGATTATGAATACGGATACGTTAATTTGGGTAGTAGCAGCTTGTCGCTGATGTATTATTATGATACGGATATTATGGAAGACGGCTCGTGGAAGGTTTCGGTGGCGTCGCCCACCAACCGCCAGCCGATTATCAAGTTTAAAACTCGCGGTAGCGACGTTGGCGAAGGTATTTCCACAAGCGGAACTTACGAAAATTGTTACTTTGTGGACGGCAAGGAGTACGGTCATATTATTGATCCGCGTACGGGCAGACCTACCGACAACGGAACGGTAAGCGTAACGGTGAGTGGCGGAAGCGCGATGGGAGCGGACGCTTTGACTACGGCGCTGTGCGTTATGGATTTGGATACTGCGATAGAATTTATCGGAGATGAACTTAATGGCGTTGCCATAATTTTGATGCGCGACGGCGAAAAATTCAAGGCGTATTCGACCTTGGAAAAAAGCGAAATGGAGTGTAGTAATCTGATAAGTGATGTGCAACATCTTTCGGTTATGGAGCTACTATAATGCGCATACGTATATCGAAAATTTTGACACATTACCTAAATAGTAGGTGAACGTACTGAAATTATTAAGCAAAAAAAGGGCGCGAAAAAACGTATGAAAAAACAAGTTTTGGAACTGAAAAATCAAAAGCAATTTAGACTGGCGGACGTAATTTTGTACGCCGTTATTGTTGCTTTTGTCGTGGGCTTGTTTTTTGCGTTTTTCAAAAAAACCGACTTGGATTTCGTGGGCGTTGAAGCGCAATTTGACAGCAAGGTAATAATGACTTACCGTTTTGACAGTGACGAGCTTAACGTGGACGGTGAGTGGCAGGACAAGGTTACGGTTGCTCGCGACGGGGAGATTATACGCGTAAAATTCAATTTTGGTGACGAGTACAACGTTTTGGAAATAGACAGGGCGAAAAAGCGCGCAAAGATGATTGCAGCGGATTGTAGTCATCACAAGGAGTGCGTCAACGAGTTTCCTGCCATAGATTCGGCGGACAAATTCACTATTTGCGTACCGCACAAATTGCAAATTCGCGGCGTAGGCGAGTCCAAAGGGGAGGTGTCGGTGGGATGAAAAAATTTACGACCAAAAGATTGACCGTGCTTTCCTTTTTGACGGGGCTTGCGCTTATTGCGTTTATGATAGAGAGCCTTTTTCCGCCGTTGTTACTACCAGGCGCAAAGATGGGCATAAGTAATATTTTTACGATGCTGTGTCTTGTGATGCTCACACCCTGCGATGCGGTGGTGCTGATTATCGTGCGCACGCTACTGGGCAGTTTATTTTCTTCGGGCATAAGCACGCTTATTTATAGTTTATCGGCAGGACTGGTCAGCGTAATTCTGTCCTCGGTGCTGATGCGGGTATTTCCGAGAATAAGCATAGTTTCCATAAGTATAGCATCGGCAGTAACACACAACGCCGTACAGAATTTGATGTTCGTTTGGGTAACGGGCGCAAAGCTTATGCTGGGGTATTTGCCGTACCTTGCGCTGATTGGGGCGGTGGCGGGCGCAGTCGTGGGGCTTGCAACCTATTTTATAATAAAAATTCTGCCGATTTCGGTATTTGACAGGCTGTACGCGGGCCTCGACGGCTGAGATTTTGTAACCCTATCTCTTAAAAGCAAATTTAATTAATTTTAGAAAAAAATGATGGTATTGCATATTTGTGACAATCTTTCGTTTCGTTTGCGACGAATAGTGTTTTTGTCGTGCAAAAAAAACAATTTTGTTTGTGATAAAATGGTGAAAATTATGTCATTAAAATAATTGAAAATTGCAATAAAAACATCGTTAAATAATTGAAGAAACGTAATGTTAAAATAATTGAAATAGTTGTATGTTTTTTACAGATGATTTCGCGTTAAAACGGAGTCGTCTTTTTTTTCATTAATCAGATTTTTAATTGAAAGTTGCTTTAAAAAAGTAACTCGTTAAATATTTTCAAAAACCGAATTTTAATTAAAATTAAAGAAAATTATATCAAAATACGGTGAAAATGGCACAAATGCTAACATGTTGACATATAAATGTATAACCATTAACAACTACCGCAAGGTACATAAGAAATAATATGCATAATTTAAATTAGACAAAATGGCTCAAAAAAAATAACTAGAATTTGCGTAAAAATACAACGAATTTTCACACAAATTTTAGTGAAAAAAAAAAACAACGAGTGCGATTTATGATGAATGTGAAAATTTAGTGACAAAAATACCATAAATTCGTTGACAAAAAAAAAAAACATGTTAACATTATTTGGTCTTAATAATAATTTAGATTATGTTTGTTGATTGGGAAAAAGAGTGGCAGTAAAAAATGACGTAATTTTTTATTGGTAAGACAAGAAATCTTGATGGAGGAAATTTTATGAAAAACGAAAACCAATCTAAAACTTTTTCGTTATTGAAAAAGAGATTGTTTTGTGTTTTCCTGGTTTGTTTGCTGGCGATGACCTGCATGATAGCTGTTTCGTGTAAGTCTGATCCAAAAGACCCACCTGGCGTAACGCTCGAAATGGGCGATTATTACTACGACGCCGGCGGAATCGAGCACGTGCTTACAATCGGGGAAGACAAGGTTTATACCTACTCCGCTGCAGGTGTTAAGAGCGAAGGTAAGTATAAGACCAACGGTAACGCCGTAACTTTCGATGACACTTATTTGTCTGCGATAGAAGAGAACGGCGCAATCATTATGACGGTTAACGGCACGACCATGCGCTTCATAAAGAAGATCAATTACACCGTTAATTTTACCGGAAACAATTCTTCTTTGTTTACGCAGTCTGTTCTTAACGGCAAAAAGGTTAGTAAGCCTGAAGATCCTGAGCGCAATGGTTACCAATTTATCGGTTGGTACAGTGACGCACAGTTCAAAACGCCTTTCAGATTTGATTCTAGCGTTGTAACTTCGGACTTGACCTTGTACGCTCGTTGGGCAGAGGGTTCTGCAAATGAATACGAATACACAATCAAATTTGATTTAAATTATGAAGGAGCGGAAGCAATATCCACTACCTTACAGACGATAGGAGGAAAGGTATACGACTTAAATCTCCCTACCCCTCCTGTAAGATCAGGCTACGAGTTCAAGGGCTGGTGGGTGAGCATGTACGACGATGCTACCAAACTTTCCTACGCTTGTACCGAGGAAATTACTTTCAAACAGCACACTACCCTTTATGCCGCTTGGGATGCTGTTGGAGCTACTAATAAACTTCCTTCGCCTATCGTAAATATCGACGGAGATACTATCTCTTGGGCTGGTATTGAAAATGCGAGTAAATATACTATAAAGGTTACCGGACCTAATGACTACTTGGTAAATGCAAGTGAAACCAGACTTAGCTACGACCTCGCTCTTGATGATGAGGTAGCAGGTGATTATGTTATCACTATCGTAGCTGAATCTGCAGTATCTGCAAACAACTCTGAACCTAGAGTTATATATTATAAGAACAAGGCTCTCAATCAGGTTTCCCACTTTGAAGTAATCGGTGAATCTACTTTGAAGTTCAATCCTATCGAAAATGCTGAAAAGTATTTGATTTCGATTGTCTGCGGTGACCCAGAACACAACCACGTTGATATCGACAACGGAGCTTCTACCACTTACGATTTCGGCAACTGCGAAATGTTGACCGAAGGTATCGTATTCGTAGTAAAAGCTCAGTCTGCCGGATATATCACTTCTGAATCCAACGAATACGTTTTGGTAAGAAATCTCGATGCAATCACCGGACTTACCGTAAACGATAATGAAACCGTATCGTGGGATCCTGTACAAAACGCAGACGAATACGTTGTTACCATCGTAACTTCCGAGGGTCAGGAATCTTTCCGTGTTGACACCGAAAGCTTCGACCTCAAGGGATACGATCCAGTCGGTATGCGTATCGAAGTTTATCCTTACGCAAAGGGTTACAACTCTTCTATAGCAAAGGCTATCAAGTACAATAAGGTAAGCCTTTCTTCGCCTGCACAGCTTGGTCTTGCCGGAGAAACCATCGTTTGGGATAAGGTTTCCGGTGCAACCGGCTATATCGTTAAGATTGGTGACACCACTTACGAAACTGATGAAAACTCTCTCGAACTCGTAAAAGACGTTCATTACGTAGACGGACAGATTTCTTGTGACATCTCCGTTCTTGCAGTAGGTTTGACCGAAGCTAACAACTCCGAATATTCGGATACCGTTACCTTGACCTTCGGTACTATGCAGGCTGACGGCGTATGGTACGAGAATGGCAAGCTCGCTTGGATGTCCGTAATCAACGTACAGAAGTACGAAGTTCAGCTCAACGACAACGACGCGTTTGACGTTGATGCAACTGCTAATAATGTAGAAATTATCTTCGAAAAAGCCGGACTCAATACCTTGAAGATTCGTTGTTATGACGCAAACGGCAAGGCATGTGATTGGGTTACTATCGAAGTTATGGCATATGCAATTTCCTTTGATACTGCAGGCGGTGACAGAGTTCAGCCACAGTACAAGGCAGCAGGCGATCCAATCGAATTGCCTGAATCTTATCGCTCCGGTTATGATCTTCTCGGCTGGTACGACGCTCCTAACGGCTCTGCTACAGGCGCAACCAAGTACGTAGAAGGCGTAGCTTTCAAGGGCGAAGATACCGTTATTTATGCTTGCTGGCAGGCGAAAACTTATAACATTATATACGATTACGCAGGCAAGGAAGTAGCTGCTGATACTCCTAGTGCAGGTAGCGCAGTTTACGAGCAAGAATATACGCTTCACGTACCGATTTCTACCGAAGGTGACGTAGTATTCGTAGGCTGGTTCAGCGATACCGCAGGTAGAGGCGATCAGTATACTGACAAAGACGGTAAGAGCTTGAACAACTGGACCTTGCCAAGTGACGCTAAGGTATATGCGTTCTGGGCAACCGTGTTCACCTTTACCGAGAACCCTGCAGACGGAACTTACAACGTTGCAATGGGTCCAGACCTTAAGAACAACAAATCTATTACCGAAATCACTATTCCTTCTACCTACAAGGGTGTACAGGTAAGAACGGTTTCCAGCTATGCATTCGACAACTGCAGATACCTATTAAGAATCAATATTCCTGATACTATCGAAGTAATCGAAGCTGACACCGCATTCTACCGTTGCTCTTTGCTTGAATACGTAGACATCTACGAAGTAGAAGGCAATACCAAAGAAAAGCTTTGGAGCGATAGCGACGGTGTATTGGTATTTAAGGATAATGTTACAGGCTATATGAGCTTGGCATTCGTGCCACTCGGAAAGGGCGGATCGTTCGTTATTCCTAATACCGTTACCGAAGTACCTTTGAAGGTATTTGCAGGTTCTTTGGTTGAAGAAGTAACCATTCCTGCAAGCGTAACAGTTATTCGTGAAAGCGCATTCTTTAACTGTAAGAATTTGACCACTGTTTACTTCGAAGAAAATAATTCCGAATCCGCATTGTTGGTAGTGGAAGCAAAAGCATTCGAAAACTGTGCGAAATTGGAATCCATAACCTTGCCTGCACATCTTACTGACGTATCGGTAAGTATGTTCAGCGGATGTGATAATCTCGCAAACATCCACATGGCTCCTGGTAGCCAGCTCTATACTTCCAAAGACGGTATGCTTTGTGAAGAAAACGGAACTAAGGTTGTAATTTGTCCTGTAGGTAAGAGTGGTAAAGTAAGAATACCTTTGGGCGTTGTAAAGATTGGAGCAAATTCTTTTGCAGGATGTAACAAGATTACTGAGCTTGAAATACCTGCAGTAGTAACCACCATCGAAGAAGGCGCGTTCAGAGAACTTTCTTCTTTGGTAAGCGTAGTATTCAAGGCAGGCGCACTTGCTCCACAGACCATTGGCAATTACGCGTTCTACCGTTGTAACGACCTTGCAGAAATAATCTTCGAAGTGGTAGACAACAATGTACCTCCGACGCCAAATAAACCTGAGGACGATACATACACTTACATAGCTTCTATAGGTGACTATGCATTTGCAAATACCGATTTGAGCAGTTTGGTTATTCCTGGAACTACCACTACCGTAGGCGCTTATGCGTTTGCAGATTGTAAGATGATCCGTACTGTAACTTTTGCAGAAGCAATCGGTGGCGCTAAATTGTCGTTTGGTGACTTTGCATTCCAGAACTGTACCGGAATCGAGCAAATTAACCTTCCTGCATCTGTAACTGAACTCGCACTTGCGATCTTTGATGGATGTACCAATTTGCAGAACGTATTCGTTGCAGAAAACAGCGAGCACTTTATGGATATTGACGGTATCCTCTTCAACAAGATAATTGAAGAAGGCAAGGATCCATATCCAACCGAGCTTTGGTTCTATCCAATGGGTAGAAAAGGTGCTTATACCTCTATGCCTAGCACCGTTCAGCAGATTAAGCAGAACGTATTCAAGAACAATACCAATTTGACCGGCATCACCATTAGTGAAAACATCATTAGAATTGGTGCTAATGCGTTCAACGGATGTAGCGGATTGACCAGCATCGAAATCAAGGATGCTGAAAATACCTTGACTTTGGAGACGGGCGCATTCGAAAACTGTATCTCCTTGAAGTCCATTGTTCTTCCTAAGAGAGTAAGTGAAATTCCTCAGAGACTCTTCTACGGTTGTTCGTCTCTTACGGATATTGAGATTAAGGGTAACGTAACCAAGTTTGAAGCATACTCGTTTGCTTACACCGGACTTACCTCTCTCTTGCTTCCATCTACCGTAACCAGCATCGGTAACTATGCATTCTCGGGCTCTAACATCGTTAACCTCAAGATGCCTGCTGGCGTAAGCTTTGGTACTCACGTATTCTACCAGTGTAAGGCGCTCCAGAGCGTAACCTTTGCAGATGACTTTACAGGAAAGACCATCAGCAATTATATGTTTGCAGAAAGTTCTCTTTCCAGCATAGTTCTTCCTACCAGCATCACAAGCATTGGTGACTATGCATTCTCCAAGGCTGATAAGCTTACTAGTGTAACCTTCAAGGACAACAAGAGCAACTTGGGTACGATTGGAACATACGTATTCCAGTATACTCCTATCATTTCCTTTACGCTTCCTGACTCGGTAACCAGCATTGGTAACTATGCATTCTATCGTATGACCGAGCTACAAGAATTTAACATCAGCGCTACTAGTAATTTGAGCACTATTGGAACCTATGCATTCCAGTATTCTACTCTTCCTTACATATTCATTCCACAGAAAGTTAAGACAATTAACAACTACGCATTTGACAACTGTGCAAAGCTTACGACTGTTGAATTTGATCAGAATGGTACGACTGCTCTTACCATTAACAGACAGGCATTTGCTAACACCGGTATCACCGGCGCGATGAACTTCCCTAAGCGTCTTGCTACTTTGCAAGTTTACACCACCGGTTCCGGTTCGAATAAAGTAAATGATGCTTATATCTACGATGTCTTTAAGGGTTCTAGCAAAATAACTGCATTTAACATTGCAGAAGGAAACGCTAAGTATTCTTCCGTAAACGGTATAATTTACAGCGCAGAC
This sequence comes from Clostridia bacterium, assembly GCA_017396125.1. Lineage (GTDB taxonomy): Bacteria > Bacillota > Clostridia > Christensenellales > Pumilibacteraceae > RGIG1965. Next base: position 5,070 of record JAFQMX010000033.1, on the reverse strand, counting down.
AAGACCATTATCTGGAAAGCACCGGAGGGACTTGTAGGCGACGTAATTATCCCTAATACCGTAACTATGGTTAAGTCTCACGCATTCTACAACTGTACCAAAGTTACTTCGGTAACCTTTGAAGAATTGGATACCGGCGCAACCGGATCCGTTGTAATCGGTTCGTACAATCCTGGTACTACCGTATATGATGTAAACCAAGGTTATACGTTTGCTGGAATGTCCCAGCTTAAGAGTGTAACTTTGCCACAGCATCTTACTTACATTGGATACCGTGGATTCTACCAGTGCACTCTCTTGGAGAGCATATCTATTCCATCCGCAGTAGTAGTGATTTATAACAACGCATTCTACAATTGTTCCAGTCTTAAGTCCGTAACCTTCGAGAAGGAGATAGACGGAAGCAGAGCACTTACCACAATAGGAAATTATGCATTCAATGGTTGTATTTCCTTGACTAGTTTTGTAGTTCCTAAGCAACTCACAACTCTTAGCAGCTCTTTGCTTTACAACTGTGAATCATTGACTGATCTTACCTTCGAAGCATACACTGCAGAAGAAGGCTCCAAGCTTGAATCTATTGCTAGTAGCGCGCTTGGATATCTCGGTACCGGCGTGGGAAATCTCCGTCTCCCTAGCACCGTAACTTCTATTGATAAATATGCGTTCAGCGGAACTTACTTTGATTCTCTTACTATCCCTAAGGATATTACGGCATTGCCTGAGCTCGGCCGTGGTGCTTTCATGAACTACTATGTAGAAGAGGGCCACGAGCACTTCAAGTCTGTCGACGGTGTTCTTTACAGCAACGACGGTGGCGCAACCTACGGAACCAAGCTTATGGCAGTTCCTGCACTCAGAGAATCCTTCGAAATTCCTGAGGGCGTTAAGGAAGTTGTAGCAACTGCATTCCAGTTTACTAACGTTAAGACCTTGACCGTAGCAGGATCTGTAGTACTCTTTGGTGAGTATGCATTCAGCTATTGTTCTCTTGAAAATATTACCTTTAAAGACGGTACCGAAGATTTGGTAATGCGCGAAACCTTTAGATCTACCGGACTTAAGTCTATAACTGTTCCTTACCGTACAGTAGATATGGGTAACGGTGCGTTCCAAGGTTCTGCCGATTTGGAAACCGTAATCTTCGAAGATACCAAAGAAAAGCCTAGCCGTCTCAAGAATATCGGTGCAGGCGGTCAGGATTACAACGCAAATAACGTTGCTTACAATCTAACTTTCTTTAGAGGATGTACTAGTCTTAAGACCGTAGTTCTCCCAAGCTCTTTGGAAACTATTGGTCATGCATTTGCTAACTGTACTTCACTCGAAGAAATCGTAATTCCAAGCGGAGTAATCGAAATTCCTGCATCTGCATTCCAAGGCTGTACCAGCCTTAAGAAAGTAACTATTTCGCCTAACCTTACCGGTATCGGTGACTACGCATTCCAGAATACTGCTCTTACTACCTTAGCAATTGCAGGTGAGGAAGCAGTAGAAGGCGAGATTCATATCCCTGGTTCTTTAATCAACCTTGGTGTAGGTGCGTTCAACAATGCTACTGCTATCAAGAAGATAGTATTCGGCGAAGGATGCCAGATCACCGAGATAAAGGATTACACCTTTGCAGGATGTTCTGCTCTCGAATCTGTTAACCTTCCAGAAACCATTGAATCCATCGGCAAGCATGCATTTGGATTTAAGAGTCAGACCTTCTCAGCTAATGGTTCAACCAGTAGTTTGAAAGACGTAGACTCGCCTGTAATGCTCAAGAGCGTTAATATTCCTGACGGAGTAAAGACCATCGGCGAATATGCGTTCTACGGCTGTGCTAGTCTTGCTGGCGAAAAAATACCTACCTCGATAACTACTCTTGGTCAGTATGCGTTCTACGGCTGTGCTAGCCTTACCGAAATTACCATACCTGCTACCCTCGCTGTTGTCAGCCCATATGCGTTCAGCGGTTGCTCCGGCGTTACTACGCTTACTATGTACGAAGGCGTTACCGAGCTCGGCGACTATGCATTCGAGTTCTGCTCCGGCATTACCGAAATCTATATCCCTGGTTCTATCATTAAGTTTGGTAAGAATCCATTCCTCGGCTGGTCCGGTCTTGAAACTGCAGAGTTGGATCCTACCAACATCAGTGCTATCGTTGATGACGGCGCTATGTACAACAGTGAAAGATCCAGACTTATCTCTTACATGGGTGACGGATCCGAAACCTTTGTAATTCCTGAGAGCGTGAGAGAAGTTGCTCCTGGTGCATTTGCAGGCAGCAACATCAGCTCCATCGTATTCCACGACGGAATCGAGGCAATTCCGGAAAGAGCATTCGAGAATTGCGCTAAACTCGAAACCATCGTTCTTCCTGACAGCATCCGCTCCATCGGAGCAAGTGCGTTCAGAGGAAGCGCGCTCAAGTCTATCTTTATCGGAAAGAACATCAACGAACTCGGCGATTACGCATTTGCAGATTGCTTAAGCTTGTCTGACGTTAAGTTCTCTATGGAAGGTCTTGAGTGTTTGCCACTTGGACAATATTTGTTCTACAACTGTACTGCTTTGCAGACCATCACTCTTCCACGTCGTGTAAGCTCCGACTACTATTTGTATGATTACAATAGCAAAGGTTACCCTAGATACGCTGGTCAGTATGCAATCGGTTCTTACGCATTTGCAAATTGTACCAACCTTAAGGAAATTAAGTTTGATACTACCGGTGCTGTGCGTGAAGGCGACAAGCAGTTCTGTCTTTCTATTGCTACTTATGCGTTCAGCAACTGTACTTCTCTCGTTTCCATCACCTTCCCTGAGCATATGAACCATATTAAGCCAGAAACTGTTAAGTACAGTCAAGGTAATAAGAATGGTACTGCTGGCTATACAAAGCTTACTCCATATTCGACCGGTTCATACATGTTCCAGGGCTGTACCTCCCTTGTAGAAGTTAAGTTCGACGGTGCTCCGTTCGATTACTGGACTAGCGGTATCTTTAAGGATTGTACTTCGCTCAAGCGTTTCAACGTTAAGGAAGGCGAGCCAGATTGCATCAATATGGAATCTGCAGCAACCTCTGCAGGTAGCAACACCTTCGAAAACTGTGCTTCTATTACCAAGGTTATTTTGCCTAAGAATATCACTAGCTTGAGTAGCAATGTATTCACTAACTGTACTAAGCTTACCGAAATAGATATTCCTGCAGGTGTAACCTCCCTCGGTAACTCTTTGTTCAAGAACTGTACCAGCCTCAAGAGAGTAGGAATGCCAGAAAAGTTGTCTACCATCAACATGTTCGCATTCCAGAACTGTTCATCTCTCGAATCCATCTTTATCCCAGATACCTGTAAGCAGATCGGTAGCATGGGCTCTTGGATGTCCGGTGAGTCTTACGAAGGTATGGTATTTGCTGGATGTACTTCGCTTAAGGAAATCTATCTCCCTGTAGGTATTAGCCAGATTTGGGGATGGACCTTCCAGGGCTGGACTGCAAATCAAACTATATACCTCGGAGACACCACTCCTGGTCAGTATTGGGACAAAGCAGCATTTGATGACTGTAAAGCTACCATAAAATGGGGCGCAAGCAGAGATGATTTGGGCAAAAATAACGACGTAAGGTAATTAATACTTGCCTTTTACAATGGGTGCCTAACCCTCTCCCTTTATAATTGTATCATCGGTCGGCTTGACCGACCGATGATACAAAATTTTACATTTAGTTAATTTGCATCTTATCACGTATCGCCGAGCAATTCGGTGATACGTGCACAAGATGTTACCGTGTTTGTATAAACACTTTGTAAGTTGTTATTTGGACTGTAAAGGAGGATGCATTATGTCCGATAATTTGTTTAAACAGTGTCAAGACCGACTTGTAAAAGAAGGCCTTTTGAAAGCCTTTTTGTACGGCTTGATTTTTGGCGGAGCAGCGTTGTTTGTTTCTGCGTTTGTATTTTGGATGGTAGAGCCTAAGTTATTTTGGGTACCGTTAATTATTTTCGCAGTTGTAACCGCCGTTGCAATGCTTGTTTTCTATCGCGTAAAATGTCGCCCAACCATCAAAAGAACGGCGGCAAGAATGGACGCGCTTGGTTTGGAAGAACGTGTCCTTACCATGAAGGAATTTGAAAAAGAAAGTTCATATATAGTGGTACGTCAGCGTGAAGATGCAAAGAAGGCAATGACTACCATTAATGCAAAGATGATAAAGATCACCATTTCGCTCTTTCTCATTATCGCTACGCCTATCGCATTATTCCTTGGCGCAGGCATGGCGACTGTTACTGCATTGAGCAACAGCGGTTATATTCCGAGCGGTGGTGCGTTAATAGATGAAGTAACACCTGAGCCACCAGAGGAGTACGTTTCGGTCAGCTATTACATCATTGGTGGCGGATACTTTGAAGGCGGTGAGCCTGAGCAGTATATCGTAAAAGGCTCTGATGCCGATTTGATTATGGCTGTTCCTGAGGACGGCTGGGTATTTCTTGGATGGAGCGACGGTGTTACCGACCCGGCGCGTCAGGATAGAGACGTAATGGAAGATTTGGCAGTAACGGCTATTATGATGGAGCTTATGGATATGCCTGGATTCGGCGAAGGACCTGGAGAAGGTGAACCTGGTGACGGACCTCCACAGGATGGACAAGAGGGTTCCAGTGATGAAAACAGTGACCAGCAAGGTATGACGGGTGGTGCAAGTGGTTCTTACGAGCCTAGCAACCAGATTATAGACGGTACTATTTTCTATAAGGACTCTGACAGATACGAGGAAGGCAAAGGCGAAGCAGTTGATATTTTGGAAAACGGCGGAACTTTGGAAAGCGGAGAAGAGCTTCCTGATGAGTTGAAAGAAATTTTGGAAACATATTTTGATATTTTGGCGTAAGCAAAAATACTGATATAAGTTTCTAACAATAATACAAAATAAAAAAAATAATAAAAAGGTGAAGTAAAAATTATGGTTAACGAAAAAGACATTGAAAAGTTTGGCGTACAGTGCAAAAACATTTTTGAGCAGGTTTCCCGCGACGTAGTAGGTCAGAAGGAAGTAGTAGAAGGAACTATCAT
>JAFQMX010000032.1 GCA_017396125.1 Clostridia bacterium | reverse complement strand
GGAAGCAAAGCTCGACGAGATTGAAGAGGGCGGAAAGGTATGGCAACAGGTTGTTGATGAGTTTTACGATGGATTTGAGGACAAAATTGCCATTGCATTGGGCGACAGCTTTTCGCTAAAGGCTCAGCCTGTAGTTAGTGACGTCGTTTGCGAAAAATGCGGATCAAAAATGCTTATTAAATCGGGTAGATACGGTAAATTTTTGGCTTGTCCTAATTATCCAAAATGTAAGCATACCGTTGCGCTTGATAAAGATGAAAAGCCTATCGTTACCAAAGAAGAAATTTCCGAAGTTAAGTGTGAGCTTTGCGGAAAAACTATGGTAGTTAAACAAGGCAAGTTCGGCGCATTTTTGGCTTGTCCCGGCTATCCTAAGTGCAAGAATATTAAAAATATTGAAAAGGACGAAAATTATGGAAAATGTCCTACTTGCGGTAAGCCTATAAAGAAGCTTGGCAAGGGTAAAAGCGTTTTTTATGGATGTAGCGGTTACCCTGATTGTAAATTTGCTTCAACTTACAAGTTGGTGGACGAAAAGTGCCCTACTTGCGGTGGGTATATGGTAGAAAAAAATTACAAAGACGGCGTATATCATTGTTGCGCATCTAAAGAGTGTGGCTACAAAAATAAATTTGAATCGGTAACTACTCAAGAATGAAAAAAGCTGTTAAGATAATAGGCGCAGGGCTTGCGGGCTGTGAAGCTGCTTTGACCTTGTCAAAAAGAGGATTGGTCGTAACGCTAATTGATTGCAAACCGCGAGAAATGTCGCCTGCGCACAGTTCCAACGATTTTGCAGAAGTAGTTTGTTCCAATTCCTTCAAAAGCAGCGAAATTGCAACTGCGAGCGGATTGCTTAAGGCGGAAATGGATATTTTGGGCTGTTCGTTGCTAGAAATTGCGCGTACTTGCAGTGTACCTGCAGGCGGTGCTTTGGCTGTGGATAGACAGCTGTTTTCGCAAAGGGTTACTGAAAGAATTAATAGTGACGAAAATATAAAAGTGGTTTGTCAGACCGTTGACGACTGGGATGACGAGCCTACCATAATAGCGACTGGACCGCTCACACTTGGCGGCTTGAATGACGCACTTAATAAAAAGTTGTGTGACAGCCTACATTTTTATGATGCCGAAGCGCCTATAATATCAGGCGACAGTATCGATTATTTGGCAACCTTTGGTGGCTCAAGATACGGTAGAGGCGGAGATGATTATATTAATTGCCCTATGAACCGTGAGGAATACTATGAGTTTGTAGAGGCTCTCGTTACTGCCGAGCGTGCGCTTGGTCACGAATTTGACAAACGAGAAATTTTTGAGGGCTGTATGCCGGTAGAGGTTATGGCATCCAGAGGAAAAGACACTTTGAGATTCGGTCCGCTTCGTCCCGTAGGTTTTTTATCGGAAGGCAAAAGACCTTTTGCCGTAGTACAACTTCGTCGAGAAAATACAACAGGCGATATGTATAATATCGTGGGATTTCAAACGAATCTCAAATTCAGCGAGCAAAAAAGAGTTTTTGGAATAATTCCTGCACTTAAAAATGCTGAGTATTTGCGTTACGGTGTTATGCACCGAAATTCTTACGTTGATGCGCCAAAGGTTATGAATTCTTACCTGCAACTGAAAGATTATCAAAACGTATTTATTGCTGGTCAGCTTTCGGGTGTAGAGGGCTACGTAGAAAGTATTGCTATGGGTCTTATATCGGCACATAATATAGCAAATTTTATGGAAAATAAGCCTATGTTAGAGTTTCCGGATTGCACGATTCTCGGTGCGCTTCTTAGATATCTTGCGACACCAAACAGCAATTTTCAGCCTATGAATGCAAATTTCGGGCTTCTTCCGCCGGTGACGGGAATAAAGGACAAGATGCAGAAAAAAATTTATTACTCAAACCGCTCACTAGATGCTCTAAAAAAAGTTGATTTATTGTTTTAAGTATAGTATAATTTATTGGAAAAATTGCATTCCGTTAAAGTCATAAAGGAGAAAGAATGGAACAACTCAAAGGTACTACGATCGTAGGAGTAAATAAAGACGGTAAAATAGTAATCGCCGGTGACGGTCAGGTAACTATGGGACAAAGCGTCGTTATGAAGGGCAACGCTCGCAAAGTGCGCAGAATTTACAATGATAAGGTTGTTATCGGCTTTGCCGGATCCGTTGCGGACGCTTTCAGCCTTAGCGAGTTGTTCGAGCAAATGCTTAATAAATACAGCGGAAATCTTATGCGTAGCGCAGTAGAGCTTGCGCAACTTTGGCGTGGCGACAAGATCCTGCGTCAGCTTGAGGCAATGATGATCGTTGCGGACAAGGAAAATATGCTTGTGTTGTCGGGTACTGGCGAAGTGATAGAGCCGGAAAACGGCGTTTGCGCAATCGGTAGCGGTGGCAATTTTGCACTTGCTGCAGCTCGCGCACTTATTCAAAATACCGATCTTGATGCAAAAGATATTGCTCTTAAGGCAATGAAGATTGCATCGGAAATTTGTATATTCACCAACGGCAATATTATTTCGGAGGAGATACAGTAATGGATATGTCGCCAAAGCAAATAGTTGAACAGTTGGACAGATACATTATTGGACAGGACGAAGCGAAAAAAGCAGTTGCGATTGCGCTTCGTAACCGTTATCGCCGTAGCAAGCTTCCAGACGATATTAAGGGAGAGATTACCCCCAAGAATATCATTATGAAAGGGCCTACCGGAGTAGGTAAAACTGAAATTGCAAGACGACTTGCAAAACTTGTAAAAGCGCCTTTTATCAAGGTTGAGGCTACTAAATTTACCGAGGTCGGATACGTTGGTCGCGACGTTGAGTCTATGATAAGAGATTTGGCGGAGACTTCTGTTCGCCTTGTTAAAGAAGAAAAAATGATTGAGGTTCAGGAAAAGGCGGCGGCAGAGGCGGAACGCAAGATTGCCGAAGCGTTGCTTGTTTCCAGAAAAAAGCAAAATGCCGATACTCCAGAGCCTATTTTGAAGGACAGCGTCTATGAGGATTTGCGTAGCGGTAAACTTGATAACCGCAATATCGAAATAGAAGTTGACGATACTCCAAAGGCAATGGAGCTCGTTCCGGGTAGCGGAACGGAAATTAATATCGGCGAAATTATGGGCGGTTTCTTTCCGAAAAAGCGTAAAAAACGCAAGATGACCGTCAAAGAAGCTTTGCATTATCTTACCATAGAGGAGTCTGAAAAAAGACTTGATATGGATGCTATAAATGCAGAGGCAATCAAGAGAGCAGAAGATCAAGGCATAATTTTTATTGACGAAATTGACAAAATTGCCTCTCGTGGCTCGTCGGGTGGACCTGACGTTTCCAGAGAGGGCGTTCAGCGTGATATTTTGCCTATCGTAGAGGGTTGTACCGTAATGACCAAATACGGCGCAATAAAGACCGACTATATATTGTTTATTGCGTCGGGCGCGTTCCATGTAAGCGCAGTAGGCGATTTGATTCCGGAACTTCAAGGCCGTTTTCCAATAAGAGTTGAACTCAATAGTCTTACTAGAGAAGATTTTATAAAGATTCTTACTATTCCTGAAAATGCCGTTACCAGACAGTACGCTGAACTTTTGAAGGTTGATAATATTAATGTGATTTTTGAGCAGGACGCTATTGAGGAAATCAGTAGAATTGCCGCCCAGGAGAACGAAACCAGCGAAGATATCGGTGCAAGACGACTCCATACCATTATGGAAAGTTTGCTCGAGGACGTAAGCTTTAATGCCGACGGCAACCATCCGATGTTCGATGTTGTGATAAACAAGGAATACGTTTGCGAAAGATTGAGCAAATACGATTCGTCCAGAGATTTGAAGAGATATATACTTTAATCGGAGAAATTTTATGATAACTGTACCAAAGGGAACGAAGGATGTATTGCCGGATTCGTCGCACAAATGGCAATACCTTGAAAATATAATCAGAGAAACTTGCTCGCTTTACGGAGTGAGAGAAATTCGTACGCCAGTGTTTGAGCACACTGAGTTGTTTTTGCGTTCGATTGGCGACGATACCGACGTTGTTAACAAGGAAATGTACACCTTTAACGACAAGGGTAACCGCAGTATTACTCTTAAGCCTGAGGGCACTGCGCCAGTTGCAAGAAGTTATATCGAGAATTCTCTCGAAGCAATGAGTTTGCCGTTAAAAATGTACTATATAACTCCCGTTTTCCGTTATGAAAGACCGCAGGCGGGAAGATTGCGTGAGCATCACCAGTTTGGTGTGGAATTTTACGGTAGCTCTACCGCAGCGATGGACTACGAGGCGCTTAGTCTTGCGTACAGAATGCTTACAAAGGCAGGCGTAAAGGTTACGCTTAAAATTAACAGCATAGGCTGTGAGAAGTGTAGAAAAGATTACAATGCTGCGCTCAGAGCGTTTTTGGCGGAGCACAAGAATGGTTTGTGTGAGGATTGCAAGGTTAGAGCAGAAAAAAATCCTTTGAGAGTGCTTGATTGCAAAGTTCCTATTTGCAAGGAATTGATAAAAAATGCACCTGTAATTACAGATTATTTGTGTGAAGATTGTTCTTCGCATATGAGAGAGCTTGAGATCTATCTCAAGGCAGGAAATATTCCTTACGCTGTGGATTCGAGCATAGTTAGAGGCTTGGATTATTACACCCGCACCGTGTTTGAGTTCGTTACCGACGTTCTCGGTGCTCAAGGTACCGTTTGCGGTGGCGGAAGATACGACAACCTCGTTGAATCTATCGGCGGTAAGCACACTCCTTGCGTGGGATTTGGAATGGGACTTGAGAGACTCTTGATGCTTATGGAAGCGTCGGGAATAGAAATTGAACCTACTTGCACCGAATACTTCGTTATGTGCCAAAAGCCTGAGTACAAGGGCGAGTGCTTAAAGCTTGTGGCTGCACTTCGTAATAAAGGCAAGAGTGCGGATACCGATTTTATGGATCGTAGCCTAAAGGCGCAGTTCAAGTATGCGGACAAAATCAAGGCAAAGAAGGCAATTGTTGTCGGTGATGAGGAGATTGCTACCGGAATTTTGAAGGTAAAAAACCTTGCTGACGGAACGATAGAAGAAGTTAAATTAGAGGATATATATGCTTGAGGAATGTATCGTTACCAAGGTAAGTAACGGTAGAGCCTACGTGGGACTTGCACCCAACGCACAGTGCTCGGGTTGTAAGGCGTGTATATTCGGAAAAAATAAGCAAAAAGTCGATGTTCCTGCCGTTATGGAAGTCGAGTGCAAAAAGGGCGATATCGTGCTTGTGGATGTTCCGCAAAGGGAGATAATCGCCGCGCCGATATATTTGTATCTTATACCGCTACTTTCAATGCTGGTTGGACTGATAATCGGCAACTTTATAAATATTTACGTACAAATAATTTTAGGGTTTGGACTATTGTTGCTGTCTTTTTTGGTAATTTACTTAATTGACAGAGTGTACTATAATGGCAAGAAATATTCACCTAAGATAATAAAAAATTTTTCCATAAAGGAGATTAAATAAAAATGATTGATTTGAAATTGATTCAGCAAAACGATCCAGAGCTTGCAGAAAGCATGATTCGTGAATTGAACCGTCAGCGCAATAACATCGAGCTTATTGCAAGTGAAAACTTCGTAACTCCTACCGTTATGGCTGCAGTTGGATCGCATCTTACCAACAAGTACGCAGAAGGCTACAGCGGAAAGCGCTACTACGGTGGATGTATGTTCGTAGACGAAGTTGAAACTCTTGCTATCGAAAGAGTTAAGAAGCTCTTTGGCTGCAACTTTGCTAACGTTCAGCCACACAGCGGTGCAAGCGCTAACCTTGCTACTTTCGTTGCTCTTCTCAATATCGGCGACACCGTTCTCAGCATGAACCTTGCTCACGGTGGACACCTTTCTCATGGTAGCCCGGTTAACTTCTCTGGTAAAAACTACAAAATCATTCCTTACGGTCTCAATGACGAAACCGAAATGATCGATTACGACGAAGTAGAAAGACTCGCTATCGAGCACAAGCCAAAGCTCATTTTGGCAGGTGCAAGCGCATATTCCCGTACCATCGACTTTAAGCGTTTCAGAGAACTTGCTGACAAGGTAGGCGCATTCCTCATGGCAGATATTGCTCATATTGCAGGTCTTGTAATTGCAGGCGAGCATCCAAGTCCATTCCCTCACGCTCACGTAGTTACCACTACCACCCACAAGACTCTTAGAGGAACTCGTGGCGGACTTATTATGTGGAATGATGAAGAACTTACCAAGCGTATCAATAGCGCAATCTTCCCAGGACTCCAAGGTGGACCACTTGAGCACGTTATCGCAGGTAAGGCAGTTGCATTTGGTGAGGCACTCAAGCCTGAATTCAAAGCATATCAGCATCAGGTTGTTCTCAACGCAGCAGCGCTTGCAAACTCTTTGACTGAGGAAGGAATTGAGCTCGTTTCCGGCGGAACCGACAACCATCTTATGCTTGTTAAACTTATCAAGAACAACGTTACCGGTAAGGAAATCGAGCATCTCTTGGATGAGTGTCACATCACCGTAAACAAGAACTCTATCCCTAACGATCCGGCATCTCCGTTCATCACCAGCGGTATCCGTCTCGGAACTCCAAGCGTTACCACCAGAGGTATGAAGGAAAAGGAAATGGTTAGAATCGGTAAGATGATTGCTAACGTAATCAAGAACAAAGAAAACGCTCTCGAAGAAGTAAACAAAGAAGTTGCTGACATCTGCAAGAACTTCCCACTTTACGCAAACGACGTGAACATCTAATTTAGCATAGATATTTTTAGTAGTTTTAATGAGCCTCGACTTTTTGTCGGGGCTTTATTTTTTTGTCAAAAATAAAGAAAATTTTGCAATTTGGTTAATTTTTGCCGAAAACTTTTACATATAAAGAGTAAGGTATTTGCAGGAGAAGAAGCATTGAGATGAGAATACTGAAAAATTGCAAAAAACAAGAGAGGTTTTACCCCCCCCATGCAATAAAATGTAAAAAAAGTTAAATTTTCTAAAACCCCTTGACAAATAGAAAAAGTATGGTATAATGTAAGTATAAGATAAAAAGT
>JAFQMX010000031.1 GCA_017396125.1 Clostridia bacterium | reverse complement strand
CCGGTTCTATGCACGCGCTTGGGATAAAGTTTTTCAAGCAATTGAATATCCGACAGTAACTCAAAGGCAGGCTCGTCAATACCGCATTCTTTCGCTCTTTTCATCGTTTTCAAAAAGGTTGTACGCGAACATTCGCAAAGCTTAGCGATTTGCGTCGTCGTGTTTCCCCTATAATGATACTGTAAAATAGCTCTATAATTGGTCATTTTGCCTTTTTCTTCTCTTTTTTGCTTGAATTTCTATTTATGTATATTATACCACACAAAAAATTAAAAGTAAAGTGTTCAACTTAAGTGGAATAAAAGATTTTTTTACGATTTTTCGGCTTATTTTTTGCTCAAAAAACGTAAAAATTGAGCCTGCATCGAGAAGATGCAGGCTCATAAACACAATATATGGTGTTTTTACTAAATTTTAATCCAAGATTTAGCCCCTAGGATTACGGATATTAGCTTGTGCTGCTGCGAGTCTTGCGATAGGCACTCTGTACGGCGAGCAAGAAACGTAATTGAGACCAACCCTATGACAGAAGTCGATAGTAGCAGGATCACCACCGTGTTCTCCGCAAATTCCGAGCTTGATGCTTTCACGCTGTGCTTTACCCTTTTCGCAAGCGATTTTTACAAGCTGACCCACGCCGCACTCGTCGATTCTGGCGAACGGATCGGATTCAAAAATCTTCTTTTCGTAATACTCGCTGAGGAACTTACCCGCGTCGTCACGGCTGAATCCCATGGTCATCTGGGTAAGGTCGTTTGTACCAAAGCTAAAGAATTCTGCCTCGGAAGCGATCTGGTCCGCAGTAAGTGCTGCTCTAGGAACTTCTATCATAGTTCCCACCAAATATTTAAGATTTACGCCCTCTCTTTCGATAATAGCGTTAGCGGTCTTAACGACGATTTCCTTTACAAACTTAAACTCTTTCACATCTCCAACGAGCGGAATCATAATTTCAGGAATTATATCGATACCCTTTTCTCTATTAACCTCTATTGCTGCCTCGATAACTGCGGCGGTCTGCATTTCTGCAATTTCAGGATAGGTTATCGAAAGTCTGCAACCACGGTGTCCCATCATTGGGTTGAATTCGTGCAAGCTGTCAATGGTAAGCTTGAGTTCGCGATCGTCAATTCCCATAGCCTTAGCAAGCTCTTTGATTTCCTCGTCGGTATGAGGAACGAATTCGTGAAGAGGTGGATCAAGGAATCTTATGGTAACAGGTCTGCTTCCCATAGCCTCGTAGATGCCCTTGAAGTCACTCTTCTGCATAGGCATGATCTTAGCGAGAGCTACCTTACGCTGCTCTATGGTCTTGGAAACGATCATCTCTCTAACCGCCATAATTCTTTCTGCATCAAAGAACATATGCTCGGTACGGGTAAGACCGATACCTTCTGCGCCAAACTTAATAGCCTGCGCTGCATCCTTTGCATTGTCGGCGTTGGTTCTTACCTTGAGGGCACGGTACTTGTCCGCCCAATCCATTACGGTCTTGAAATCTCCGGTAAGGCTAGCAGGCTCGGTTGCAATTGCCTGGTCGTAGATGTTACCGGTAGAGCCGTCCAAACTCATCCAATCCCCTTCCTTGAGGGTTTTGCCTGCGATTACGAGAACTTTGTTATCTTCATCTACCGATGTGATTTGCTTACAGCCGGACACGCAACAGGTTCCCATACCTCTTGCAACAACCGCTGCGTGAGAAGTCATACCGCCTCTCGCGGTAAGAACACCCTCACAAACTGTCATACCTTCGATATCTTCAGGGCTGGTCTCGAGTCTAACAAGAACAAGCTTCGCCTTTTTGTCCTGCTCTTTGATTTCTACTGCGCGCTCTGCGGTGAACACGATTTGTCCGCACGCTGCGCCAGGAGATGCAGGGAGTCCCTTGCTGAGTGGCTTAGCGGATTTAAGCGCCTTTGGCTCAAACATAGGGTGAAGAAGCGCGTCAAGCTGTTTTGGGTCAATCATCATGATTGCCTTTTTCTCGTCAATCATACCTTCTTTTACGAGGTCAACCGCAATTTTAAGCGCTGCTCTTGCGGTACGCTTACCGTTTCTGGTCTGGAGCATAAAGAGCTTTCCTTCTTCGATGGTAAACTCCATATCCTGCATATCGCGGTAGTGGTTTTCGAGCTTGTCTGCAATCGCTACGAACTGGTTATAAAGATCTGCATTTTGATCCTTGAGCATCTGGATGTGGTTAGGGGTACGAATACCTGCTACAACGTCCTCGCCTTGCGCGTTCATAAGATATTCGCCAAACAAGCCTTTTTCGCCTGTGGACGGATCTCTTGTAAATGCAACGCCCGTACCGGAGGTTTCACCCTTGTTACCGAATACCATTATCTGAATATTTACTGCCGTACCCCAATCGTAAGGGATATCATTCATTCTTCTGTAAGTGTTTGCTCTAGGGTTGTCCCACGAACGGAATACTGCCTTGGTCGCTTCGAGAAGCTGAACCTTAGGGTCTTGTGGGAACTCTACACCTTGATTCTTGAGATAGTTGCTCTTGAAAAGCTCAACGATTTCCTTGAGATCGTCAGCGGTAAGATCGGTGTCGGACTTGCAGCCCTTCTTAGCCTTGATTTCGTCAAGAATTTCTTCGTAAACCTTCTTGGACTGCTCCATAACAACGTCGCTGAACATCTGGATAAAACGACGGTACGAATCATATGCAAAACGAGGATTACCTGTTTTTCTAGCAAGACCTTCTACAGCCTTATCGTTAAGACCAAGGTTGAGGATGGTATCCATCATACCAGGCATGGATGCTCTGGAACCGCTACGAACGGAAACAAGCAACGGATCGGTTTCGTCACCAAACTTTTTGCCGTAAAGCTTCTCGATTTTTGCAAGCGCCTCAAAAATCTGTTCTTCAATTTCGGAGCTTATTTTTCTTCCATCTTCGTAATATTTTGTACATGCCTCGGTGCTTACGGTAAATCCCTGTGGAACAGGAAGTCCGAGGTTGGTCATTTCGGCGAGGTTAGCTCCTTTACCTCCCAACAATTCTCTCATCTGACCGTTTCCTTCGCTAAATAAATAGACGAATTTTTTTGTCATACACCTTTTCTCCTTATTTTAATCAAAGCATTATATCATTTTTTTTAACTATAATCAAGTGTTTTGGCAATCGAAAAGCCCTTTTTTGCTTAAAAATGTAAATTTTACGGCGTTATCAAATTTCTAGCACTCTAAAACAAAAAAGTCTTGGACAAAAGGGTGCAGTCAAACTTTTCTTCAAAATTTTTTGCTATTGCTTTTAGCGTTTGCAGTAGCAATTGTTCGTCGCAAAAGTCATACTGTACCAACCGTGCCAGCGTTTTGGTATAAAACAGTAAATCTATCGGTCTGGTTACGCTGACTGGCTGTTTGTATTCGTAACCGTAGCCCGAGTTGTGAATTGCAAACTGGCAAAAGTGTATTGCCGACGCTAGCGGGTGTGCGTTTTCGTATAGCATAGCCTTGAGCGTCTTTAGCAATTCCAAAAAAGCTTCGTTACCTGTTGCCGACGATTTTATGGCGATTTCGCTGATAAACGAAGCGGAATAGTAAATTTCCAAACTAGCAGTAACCGCTGACAAATCCTCTATCTGCGTACACCCCGTAACGGTATAATTTCCACCCTTGACAGACAGAGTATATTCCATAAAAGCAAAAGGCAAAGCTCCGAATTTAAGCTTTGCTTTGGTCTTTTTCACTCCACGCATAACCGCAGTAATAACACCGTCGGGTGTAAGCAAGGTTATTAATTTGTCCGCCTCGCCTCTGTCCTCTTGTTTGAGCACGATACCGGGGGTTATTTTTTCCACTTTTCTTCTCCGCGCAATTGCGCATATAACAAATAATAATTTATTTTTCCTGTTTTTTGAAACAGCTGCCAAGCAACTTCCTTGCCGTCCGGTTTTTTGTCCATACGAGTATTATGTACAAAAATCGTTGTTTTAATTACACAGCAACATGAATTTACTAATTTTCATAGCCTATGTCCTTGATGTACGATGCACGGTTACGCCAATCCTCTCTAACCTTGACGAAAAGTCTGATGAAAACTCGTCTGCCCACCAACCTTTCGATATCCGCGCGCGCCGAAGTGCTTATGCGCTTGATCATAGCGCCCTCTTCGCCGATAATTATGCGCTTGTGCGATTCCTTTTCGCAAATAATGTCCGCCTCGATAGAATACACCTCGCCCTCGTCAATTTTTTGCACGAACACTCCCACTCCGTGAGGAATTTCATCCTGCAAATAAAGCAACGCTTTTTCGCGAATAGTCTCGCCTATAACGAAACGAACGGGCTTGTCCGTATACTCGTCTTCGGGGAAGTATCTTACCCCGTCCTTTAGGCAGGATTTGAGTCCGCCCAGCAATATGTCCATATTGACGTTATTTTTTGCCGACACGGGAAAGATATCCTTGATTCCGTCTTTTCGTGCCGAAAGCGGAGCAAGCTGTTGCAAAATTTTGAATACGTCCTCGCGTTTTACGATATCCGTCTTGTTTACGGCAACGAAAACGTCCGCGTCTCCCTCCAGCGCTTTTTCGATAATTTCTATCTCCCAGCGCGAAATTCCCTTGGCCGCGTCTACGATAACCAAAATTCCGTCAACGTCCTCCGAAGCTTGTTTTACGCACTTTTGCATATATGCGTCCAACTTATTTTTTGGAGTGTGTATGCCCGGGGTGTCGGTAAACACCAGCTGAAAATCGTCGCCGTTGACTACTCCCATAATTTTGTCGCGAGTGGTCTGAGGCTTTGGCGAAACTATCGAAACTTTTTCGCCCACGAGGCGGTTAAGTATGCTGGATTTGCCTGCGTTTGGTCGTCCTATCAATGCTATAAATGCGCTTTTCACTATAAATTCTCCGCTCTGCTCAAAATAAGCTCTTCGTATTTTCTCATAAGTTTTTTGTCATCCTCGTCCATATGGTCGTAACCCAAAAGATGCAACAGTCCGTGCACGAAGAGATAGGTCATTTCTCTTTGCAGGCTGTGTCCATATTCCTGAGCCTGCTCGGATGCGCGCTTGGTGCAAATAACTATACTGCCCAAAAACACCCTGCCGGTTTCGTCGTCGGTATCAAACGGGTAATTTTGCTTGGAAAATTCCTTGATTTCCTCCAGCGCAGGGTAGCTGAGCACGTCCGTAACCTTGTCGATATTCCTCGTCCTTGCGTTGAGCTCGCAAATTTCCTCTTCGGAAAAAAAAGAGATTTCCACTTCGGCATCACCGCCAAGTTTAAGCTCGGTTACGGTAGCGTCGGCAATATTTTTGTAAGCGCGCTCGAAGCTCGCAATATCACCCGCGTCAAAGCCATCGGTATCGGCAAATAATACTTGTATCATTACTTGCCCTCCGGATATTTTACTCGGGAGTGGAACACTCCGCCGTAAGCGTCTATAATGGTCTTTTTGATGATATTAAGCTCTCGCATAGTGATGTCGCAGTTGTCAAACTGCCCTGACGAAATTCTCGCGCCAATCAGTGATGTCAGCAATTTCTCGACACGTTCCCCGTCCGGAGCGTCCATTGCACGAATTGCCGCCTCGGAACTGTCGCAAATCATAATTATCGCGGCAATCTTCGTCACCGGCGGAACACCGTGATAAGAATACTCGTCTATGTCCACCACGCTGTCCGTAAGCTTGGTCGCCTTGTTATAAAAAACCGTAATCGGCATGGTGCCGTGATGCTGAATAGTAACCGACGCTATCTCCTCCGGAATACGGTATTCCTTACAAAGCTCCAGTCCGTGAATAGTGTGGTTACGAATAATTTCCGCGCTGACTTCCGGAAGCATATTGTCGTGAGGGTTAATTTCTCGCTGATTTTCCTTAAAATAATGTGAGTTAATAAGCTTACCAATATCGTGATAATAGGCCGCTGCACGAGCAAGATAAGGGTTTTCGCCGATAGCCGTAGCGCAGGTTTGCGCAAAGCCCGAAACTGTTATACTGTGATGAAAAGTTCCCGGTGCTTCGGTAATCAATCTTTTGATAAGCGGCGCATTGTGGTCGGTAAGCTCAATTAGGCGAGAGTTGGTAATGAGATTAAACACTCGCTCCAAAATGTACTGCATTAACAGTCCAATTATCATAGCCGCCGACGAGCTTATCGCCATATACGCAAGGTTGTCCACAAAATCCAGCGGCTTGTTAGTTTTGATAAAGCTGAGCACAATCATGGTAGCGATTGCCGTAACGTTGATTATTGTACCCTTTATCAGATAGTTGAGCTTTTTGGGATCCTCGCTTATGCCAAATGAAATCAACGAACCACTCACGATTCCCACCGCCAGCATCACGAATGCAGGCAATAAATTTGCGCCCGTAACGATACACTCAACCGAAATAGTCATGAACAAAAATATGTTCATTATCAGGCTGGCAGCAAAGGTATCCTTTTTGCTAAGTAGCGGTGACAGCAAATACGCCGTGAGATATACCGGCATAAAGTAAAAGCTTATGTCCGACAAGAACAAACACGAAACGTAGCCCGTCAGTATGCAAAACAGCAATACCGCAAAGACCTTAAGCTTCATTACCCAGTCGCGTCTAGTGGCAAAGCCGTAAAGCGCAAGCGCCGTCAATATCAAAATATGACCAAACACAACGGCGATATAGCACAAAAACGCGTACTTGCCGAGATGTTTTCCCAAGTCGTCAACCACTATATACTTGACTATGGTAGCAGTAATTGTAGCCAAAAGCGCGAGAATAAATATCAAAAATGCCTTTACCCTCACCGCGCTACCGTATTTTTTACCGCTCTCGGTCAACACGAAATCTGTTTCTTTAACTTTTTTACTCATTTACATTCCTCTTTTGCTTTTCATAGGCCAGCACTATGCGTTGAACGAGCTCGTGTCTGACCACGTCTTTGTCCGTCAAAGTAACGAACGATATATCTTCTACACCATTCAGCACGCTTACAGCGTCCTTAAGTCCGCTGTCCACTCCTCTCGGCAAATCTATCTGCGTAACGTCGCCGGTAATAACCATTTTGCTACCGTCACCCAATCTCGTCAGGAACATTTTCATTTGCTCCTTGGTCGTGTTTTGCGCCTCGTCCAAAATTATAAACGAGCGGGATAGCGTCCTACCACGCATATAAGCAAGCGGTGCAATCTCTATAATATTGCGCTCGATAAGCTTGAGATAATTGTCGGTGCCAAACATTTCGTTTAGCGCGTCGTACAGCGGGCGCAAATACGGATCGACCTTGGTCTGCAAATCTCCCGGCAAAAAGCCCAACTTTTCGCCCGCCTCAAGTGCAGGTCTTGTCAAAATAATTTTGTCTATATCCCCCGACTTGTACGCCATTACCGCAAGCGCCACGGCGAGATAAGTTTTTCCCGTACCGGCAGGTCCGATTCCAAACACAACGGTATTTTTTCGGATTGCCTTGACATAAGCGCGTTGTCCCAGCGTCTTGCAAACTATTTGCTTGCCTCTCGCAGTAATCGCCACTACGTCGTTATTAAGGCTCTCAATTTCGGAAGCGTTCCCGGATTTTATCATATCGATATAAAGTCTGATGCGGTTTTTGTCCACGGAAGGCGCTTTTTTGAGCTTGGAAATAAGAACGAGCGTATTTTCTACGTTTTCCTCGTCGCCCTTTACGGTAAATTCCTCACCAGTAAGCTTCATAGTAACGTCAAACGCCTTTTCGATAAGCGCCGCGTTCTCGTCCAACGCACCAAATATTTTGGAAATTTCTTCCAGACTTATATCTACTTTTTTGGAAAACATATTCCTCCTACTCCGTCAACCGTACCGTTGCCCTGACGTAACAGTTTAGTCTATAAATATTTTCGGCCAAAGCCACAGAATTTATCTCGGTCGTGCCGTCCACCACGCCGTATTTTAGCGCAATTTCCTTGACAAACTGAGTTTTTTGATCGTCAAGCGAAACTTTTTGCTCCACCATCTCTATCTTTTTGCAATCGTAAGTCGTGATTTTTATGGGAATCAGCCACAACTTTTTGGTAGTAGCCACCGTTTGGTAACCGCTCGGTAGCCTTGCGCCTATCCTTATACCAAAAAGTCTTATCGAAGTGAGCCTCTTTTTGCTAACCGTCACGGGACTTACGACCACTGTCGAAACAACCTTATGCTCGGAGTAGGCAATCTCTCCGTATGCCTCACCGTCGGCAATCACAGGCACGGTTTCGCCCGCTTGATTTACAAACTCGCCTTTTATAATAAGGTCACCGCGTCTGACCACGTCGCCGATTTTGACCGCCGCCGTGCCACTACGCACCACGATTTTTGTGACAACGCCATCAAAATTACTGACTATTTGAGTCGAAGGAATCACGTTTGGCGGTTGAAAAGCCACCGACTCCACGACTTCGATTTTTAGCGTCGTGCCCACGATTTTGACAACCGTGTCCTCCACGCCGTCCAAAGCGTTGAGCGAGCCTGCGAGCCCATTCAAATCAATATTCTTTCTCATCCCCACGCAAATATTATTTTCTTTAAGCAGGGATTGTATGACCGTATCGCTGATTTGCAGGTTTCCGACTACTTCGATTTTCCAAATAAAATTACTCAGCACCATAGCAACGCAAATGCAAATTAATGCGCCGATAGGCAATCCAATGCGAGAAACGGCGGTCATAAGCCAGAATTTGAGCCCAATTTCCCAATATATGTCTATATTATAACACAGATTATCACAAATTGCAAAAGTTTTTGCCTTATCTTTGATTTTGACAGCAAAATATAAAAATCCTCCAACCACGGTAGGCTTGTAAACGGAAACGGAGCGTGAAATTGCGCCGAGAATTCGCTCTTTGTTGCGTGCGCTCCCCTTTATTACTACGAAAGATGATGTTGCCGGTAGGCTGAACGGAATTTCTTGCATACTTTTTCGCAGATTTTCTCTGTTTTTTGCAGGCGAAGTGCGATTTTTTTTGTTTTTTTCTGCCTTTTTATTTGTCAAAAACTTACACATACGCTATTTCCTTTTTTCGCCTCCTAAGCGCGACTTAAACTCCTTGCTTTGCGAGCAAACGCGCCCCTTGATAACCAGGGAATCACTTTCGAGCAGTTGTACAGCAAAATCGCCCTCCAAGGTCACCACAGCGTCTACAAATTCCATAACAACTCGGTCCGAACCAATGTGCAAAACACGCTTAATTCCATCCACATAAAGGATTTTGCCTCCAAAATCCACTATATTATATTTTACCGCGCCGTTATCATTCCCCAGCCCCACAATTTTTTTAATTTCCGAAAAAAACATTTTGTCCTCACCCGTCACGGCTCTTGCCCACTATGTAATAATCTATGTCGCACGGGCTCAAAAATGAACTTACGTCGCAAAATTTCCCTTTATACTCTCGCATT
The DNA here is from genome assembly GCA_017396125.1 of Clostridia bacterium. GTDB lineage: Bacteria > Bacillota > Clostridia > Christensenellales > Pumilibacteraceae > RGIG1965. The sequence goes on along the minus strand of JAFQMX010000031.1, from coordinate 3,942 downwards.
ACGTCATAAATTTATTTTGTTTTCCACTCCACACACAGCAAACCCTTTTGCCCTGCGCAAAAAAACGACGAACCCTTTTGCCCGTCGTTTCCTTAATATTGAATTGTTAAAATTTCACGGCTAATTACTCAAAGCTTACAGTTTTTGCCACGAAACAAAGTTAACAAATCAAAAGTTCTCAATCAATTTCCTCGACTAAGATTTTCTCTCCGTCAACACCCACAATCCTGACCCTTTTGCCCTTGTTGATGGGAGCGGACGCCGAAACAAGAATATTTGTACCGTTGATAACGATATGACCTGTCTCGCCCACTTCGGTAGTGGTAACGCCCTCTTGTCCAATCAGCGAGTGAGTTTGTTTTTCGGCGTAGCAGCTTATCCACTCTCGCTTGGTGGAATACAGCATAGCAATATGAATCCCCATAATAATGGCAATCGCGACAATCACCGCCACGAACACCTCGTACAAATCCTTTTCGCTAGCCAAAACACCAATAAAACTGCCCAGCAACAGCAAAACTCCCAGCACGCTGAGATAATATTTGTGTTGCGTAAAATCCGTCAAAAGCAACATCAAACCCACGGCGTACAGCGAAAAAATAACGAAGCTGGTGCCTGCGGTAAAGTTAGTGCCCGCAATAAGCATAAGCCCTCCAAAATCCCCGCCATACCTCGACAAGCCACAGCGGTAAAAACTTACACTAATGTTGTACCATAAAACCAAAAAAAAATCAACCGTTATGCTCCTGTAATTTTCTCATTACGCAATAGCCCGAGAGTACCCACCAAAGACACGAAGTGTCCGTCGCTGTTTTTTCAATAACTCCTCTAGGTATCTCGTAGGGGCGGGGTCTCCCCGCCCGTGAGAGTTACAGGTAACCGTTACGGTTTTGCGGGCGGATATAGCCCCTACAACGATGAACGAAGCAATGCTTAAGAGCCGAAAAAAAAGACGGCAAACGAAAACGCTTACCGCCTTTTTTTGTTAAGAGTTACAGACTTACGCCTGCACTTTCTTGTTTTTCTTTTTTACAATTCCTACACCGACTGCCGCCGATTTGACGACAGCCGATTATTAATCAGGAATTATCTTTCGTTGCTCTCAGGGAGCTGAGCAGAGTATACGAGCTTAGCGCCGCAACCGGTCTTGTAGGAGTCGTAGTTAGAGTCACCTGCAAATACTCTTTGTTCACCATGACCATCAACACACACCAAGATACCACCTTTTTCTTCTCTGAACTCGGTACCCCCGCATTGTGCACAAACCCACATGCCTTCGATAAGTGCGAGAGCGTTAACCTTAATTTCATCATCAACGAAATTAACGGTCTGCTTGTTGGTCCAACCCTTGAATACGCCTACACCAAGAACGGTGTTAGAAGCAATGTAAATGTTGGTCATAGCAGTACAGCCTTCGAACGCATATCTCTCGATAAGCTTGATGTTCGCTGGGGTAACACCATTAGGGAAGAGGCTGGTAAGAGACGTACAGCCACAGAATGCGCCTTCGCCGATTACTCTGAGAGTGCTTGGGAGCACTACGGTAGTAAGAGCGGTACAGCCATCAAATGCGTATGCAGGAATCTTGTAGATGCCTTCTGGGATAGTAACCTTGGTGATAGTGGTGTTTCCGGCAAACGCTCTTTGCCACTTCTCATTACCCTTGGTCATATTTGCAGGAATAGTAGCTTCGGTAATACCGGTGCCGTTGAACACGCCCTGACCAATAGTAGTCAAGGAAGCAGGAAGCTCAAGAGACTTGAGGTTGGTACATCCAACAAATATTCCACCACCGAGAACGGTAAGCTTATCGTGGAGAATAACCTCGGTAAGCTGAGTACAATTCCTAAACAATCCCATTTCTACATTAAGCTGCATATTGTTACCGTTCATAGAAACGAGACTAGTCATGTTCTTAGGAAGAGTGAAGCTCTTGATTGCAGTATTAGCAAATGCTTCGTTTCCGATTTCCAAGAGTGAATCAGGCCAGTTTATGGTATCAAGACTGGTACAATCCTTGAACGCATCGCTGCCAATGCTTTCCAAAGTGGAAGGCAAGGTTACGGACTTGAGGGAAGTACAGCCAATGAATGCACTGGAAGGAATAGCAGTAATACCTTCTGGAATTACGATGCTCTCGAGAGCAGTACAATACGCAAATGCACCGACTTCAATAGTTCTAAGAGTGCTAGGCAAGCTAATAGTCTTCATATAAGTCATGTGACCAAATACACCACCTACATCACTATCTCCCATAAGTCTACCCTTGAGAGTCTGAATACCTTCTGGAACAACGACATCGGTAAACTGATGTCCGGAGAAGGACTGAGCAATAATGTAAACTGGGTTACCAGCCTGACTACCGGATGCATTACTACCACCTACGGTAGTAGCCGCTACCCTTGGAGCAGTATCGAGCTGATTGAACAATTCATTCTCTTCGTAGAACGCAACAGCACCTTCTTTACCTGCTGGGTAAATCCATACGATTTCATGCTCTTTGAGGTACAATACACCATCGATAGATCTAAATACAGGGTTCTGTTCATCACAAGCTATCATAGTAAGCTGATCACAACCATAGAAAGCATCTTGGTAGAGGAATCTGGTATTCCGATTAACAAGTAAAGTACCATCAATCGTTTTAGGAATCATTACTTGCTTAAGACCAGTAAACGCAAATGCTAAATGCTCGATGTGGATAGTATCCGAAGGAATTTGGAACTCTTCAAGACTACTACATCCAAACAAGCATTGACTAGCAAAGTGGTTAACGTTACCAACATCGATGCTAGTAAGCGACGAACAGTTGTAAGCAAACTTATGATGCAAAGAAACGTAACTGTACCCGTACAAAGTATCAGGAAGAATGATAGTTTCGAGCGCAGTACAGTTCATAAACGTACCAGTACCAGCATTTTGACCACCAAGCATCTCAGCATACTTAAGATTCTTACATTCAGCAAAGGTGTACTGACCACTAGTAGTACCTACCTTGTAGTAAGCTTCGGTAATAGCGGTATTATAGAAGGTATAATATGGTTTGGAAAATACGCAATTTGCAGGCAATGCGAAGGTTCTCTCTCCGGCATAGCCAGTATAAGTAACGATAGAAAGATTTACGCAGTTCTGGAACGCGTATTCAGCAATAGTGTTAACTTTAGCAGAAAGCTCTATTCTAACGAGGTTAGCACATCCGTTGAACGTATATGCCGCAACTGAGTTCATAGAACTGGACAAAATAATCTCTTCGATAGCAGTATTAGCGAATGCATACTGTCCTACAGAAGTAATGGTAGCAGGAAGGGTAGAAACGATTCTGGTGCCTATTACTTCACCTTCTCTTTCGGTAGAAGGAGCTTGAGCTTTAGGAACGTTAACTTCCTTGAGGGCAGTACAGTTGTAGAACGCATAGTTTCCAATAGAAGTAGTTCCGTTCAAGTAAACGGCCTGGAGACTAGAACATTCAGCAAAGATATACTGACTAGGATTCTTTATGGTTGCAGTAACAAGATCTTTACATCCATAGAATGCGTAGGATCCAAAAGAAGATACACTGCTCAAATCAAGAGAGGTGAAGCCGGTATTTCTGAATGCATAATTACCTACAATAGTGTACTTACCTACGATAGTCTTAAGGTTGGTACATCCATCAAACATATATGCAGGGATATTAGCATTAGTTAAGGTAAAGCTTTCGAACATAGCGCCCTGGAACATACCTTCGGAATATCCTGCACCACTAAGAATCTCTACGCTGGTCATAGAGTCACAGCAACGGAACATGTAAGAAGGAACAACTCTTTGCGCAGAAGGAATGGTAAAGCCAGTAAGAGCAGTACATCCATTAAAGAGGTAAGTGCCCAATTCCAAATTCTTGTTAGGGAAAGTGTTAACCGCGGACAATGTGCCACCTTCTTCTACCAAAACGCTAACGAGCTT
>JAFQMX010000030.1 GCA_017396125.1 Clostridia bacterium | reverse complement strand
GTCGCATTTTGACCGCGAACTTGATGCTTTGCATCACTTCTTACTCGATGCCGTGATTATTAAAAAAACGCAGGACTTCTCCCTGCGTTTTTTTAATGGTCGAGGTGACGAGACTCGAACTCACGACCTCTTGGTCCCGAACCAAGCGCGCTACCACCTGCGCTACACCTCGACACTTTACTGACGTTTATTATAACACAACAGACATCAAATTGTAAAGTATTTGTTTTGCTTTTAAATTTCGGTGGCTAAAACTCAGCCTCGTAGCCTGCCGCGGAAATAGCGGTAGAAATCATATCCTGCGTAACGAGGTCGTTAACGCTGACGGTTACCGTTTTTTTCTTGAGATTAATTTTCTCGACGGAAACGCCCTCGATTGCATTAAGAGCCTTTTCCACGCGAGCCTTGCAGTGCTCACACATCATACCTTTTACCACGAAAGTTTTTTCCATATTCTTCTCCTTGATTATTTTTTTATTATTATTTGCGTTTTTGACAAATTTGTTTGAGTTTTTGCCGTTTGGCGAGAAATTTCTTATTCGGAGCGCGTTGCTGACCACGCAAACCGAACTCATGCTCATTGCCGCCGCCCCAAGCATAGGACTGAGCTTGAGCCCCAGCAGGTAATAAAATGCGCCAGCCGCAATCGGTATACCGATTATATTGTAAATAAAGGCGAAAAACAGGTTCATTTTTATTATTTTCATAACCCGTTTGCTGAGCTTCGTTGCCGTAACCGCATCCATAAGGTCGCTGCGCATGAGGACTATATCCGCCGAATCTATCGCCACGTCCGTGCCTGCTCCCACCGCTATGCCAACGTCGCTGCGGGTAAGCGCAGGTGCGTCGTTTATTCCGTCGCCCACCATAGCGGTAATTTTACCCTCCATAATGCGCGCAACTTCTTGTTCCTTGTTTTGTGGCAGCACTCCGGCAAGAACCCTGTCAATTTTCATCTCGCTTGCTATGGCTTTTGCGGTAAGCTCGTTGTCGCCGGTCATCATAACGACCTCGATGCCCATATCGTGAAACTCCTGTATCGCGCGTGCACTGGTAGGTTTTATCTCGTCACGTACCGCTATAATTCCCACCAAATCTCCGTCCATCGCAAAGCAAAGCGGTGTTTTGCCCTGCTCAGCAAGTCGGCTAATCTCCGCGTCAGGCACGTTAACTCCACGCTCTTCCATAAAAGCGGTGTTTCCGCAAAGGCAACGGCGGTCGTTTATCCTCGCCTCAACACCGCTGACATAGCTCAAAAAGTCCTGCGGTTGCAAAGGCTTAATCCCTCTTTTTTCGCAATAATCCACCACAGCTGTAGCCAGCGGATGCTGTGAATTTTGCTCCAACGTCAGAGCATAGGTCAAAAGCTCGTTTTCGTCCGCCAACGCAATAATCTCCGTTACCGTAGGCTTGCCTGCAGTAATAGTGCCCGTTTTGTCCAGCACCACCGCGCCGACTTTGGAAAGTTGCTCAAAGCTTTCTGCCGATTTAATCAATATTCCGTTTTCCGCGCCCTTTCCCGTGCCTACCATTATAGCTACGGGAGTGGCAAGGCCTAGTGCACACGGACAAGAAATTACTAGTACCGAAATAGCCATTGACAGCGCAAATTCGTAACCCTTGCCTACTAACAGCCAGGTGACAAACGTAACGACCGCTATAAAGATTACTGCAGGAACGAAAATTCCGCTTACCTTGTCCGCAAGCCTTGCGATAGGCGCTTTAGAGCTTCCTGCTTCTTCTACCAGCCTGATTATCTGCGAAAGAGTGCTGTCCTGATAAGCCTTTTGCGCAACGTACAAAAACGCGCCCGTGGTGTTGACCGAGCCCGATGCAACCTTGTCTCCCACCGTTTTATAAACCGGGATACTCTCGCCTGTTATTGCCGATTGGTCTATTGCCGAGCCACCGTAAGTGATTTTTCCGTCCACGGGAATACTCTCGCCCGGCCTAATCCTAATTATATCTCCCACCTCGATATTAGAGGTCTCTTTTTGTATTTCCACGCCGTCCACAACTACGGTAGCGATTTTTGGCGCAAGGTTAATCAGCTTTTCGATAGCGTCGCCCGTCTTGCCTCGGCTCTTGCCCTCAAAATACTTGCCAAGCGTAACTAGAGTCAAAATCATACCCGCCGAATCAAAGTACAAATTCATGCCGTATTTATGCACTAAATCCCAATCACGCGACACCGTACCCGCGATTATTTGACCAAACGCAAATAATCCGTACAAAAACGACGCTGACGAGCCGATAGCTATCAGCGAATCCATATTAGGTGACGCGCTGAATAGTCTCTTGAAACCCACGCTAAAGTATTTATGGTTAATTATCATTATCGGTACTACCAGCGTAATTTGTAGTAGCACGTTAATCCACTTGTAATGCCCTTTCATAAAAAACGGCAGGGGCGCGCCGAGCATAGCCAGCATAGTTACGTAAAACAGCGGAACGAGAAGTATTGCCGACCACACTAACCTACGGCGCAAGGACTGAATATTTTGTCCGTCTTTGGAGGCGCTAAGCTGGTATTCGGAAGCGCCATACCCACTTTTTTTGACGCACTCGATAATTTGCTCGTCGGTAATATCATGGCATTCGACTGTCATGCAGTTGCCCAGCAGGCTGACTTCGCATTTGTCTACACCGTCCAGAGCGCTAACTGCTTTTTGGACATGAGCAGAACAAGCGGCACAAGTCATTCCACTCACCGTAAATTTCTTTTTCATGCGTAGCTCCCCTCCTATTCTTCTTTCCTTACTATTATATACCCAAAAAGTTTTTTAGTCAATATTTAGCCAATGCTAACGAAGTGTGTCATATTTTGGCTGGTTAACGGCATAAAATGTTAGTGCCAATAAATTAACCGAGGTATTGTTATGAAAGAATACATTGAACTCCGTACCTTACAGATAGCCGAATATATCCTAAAAACAAAAGCGACGATTCGTGAAACATCAACCGTATTTTGTGTCAGCAAATCTACCGTTCACAAAGACCTGTCCCAAAGATTACCCCGCATTGACCACGAAAAATATCTGCGCGTAAAGAAAATTTTGGATTTTAACCTCAGCGAAAGACATATTCGCGGGGGAATTTCCACCCAGATGAAATACGTAAACTCTGCCAAAAAAAAGAATTAACTTAGCCGAGGCGGTAATCTCTCCATACCGAGCTACGCGCCATTATTGCCTCGCACAGCGATTTTATCCAGTCTACAGTATTTTTCCACACCGTAGACTTACTGCGCATTAAAGCACAATTGCAACCAGCAAAACAAAAAGAGCAAGAGTACAAGGTTCGCCCTTTATTCTTGCTCAGTTTTTTCTTTTGTAAAATTATTATTTTATTTAAGCTTTATAAAACAGCTAGCTAGCATGGACAAACCGCCGAGAAACGCGCAAACAACGCCCATTATTCCACTATACAAAAACTTTACGCTGTAGCTAGCAAGATATTTTTTCACCTCTATTCCGTCGGCAAACATGCACCAAATGTTAGGAATAATTAGCATCAAAATTGCGCCCACAATCATAAGTCCTGCTGCTAAAAACTGCAAATTAGGCTTGTTTTTAACCGTGGCAATAATCGCTATTATTGCTCCTGCAAGCGGACACATATACGCAAGAAATACGATAATATTAAAATTCAGGTAGTGGTACCCACCCTTGCTACAACCAAACGCAAGCTCCGCACCAGTAAAGTTAAAAAACTTCATTTCGATTACGTCACAAAACATCGTTACGGTCGCTATTGCCGCCAAAACCGGCGCTGCATACTCAGAAAAAAATTTCCAAAACCTTAATCGCATGAGCTATCCTCCAAAATGAACTAGCATCATTATAACACTTATTAAAAAAAATGCAAAATAAAAAGACCTTGATTTACAAAAACCAAGGTCTTTTTGTTTTTGCTTGGCTAAAAATTAGTCTTTCAAAACGTTCTTGAGTACGCAAGCTACAGCGCCGAGAACAGAGAATACAACTGCGAGAACTCCACCGATCATTACTTCGATATCCATCGCTTTCATCATATCCTTCATCATCTCATGACCTGCAGTGTACCAGTAAGTAGGCAACAAGCATACGAGAATTGCACCAGCAACGAATAAGCCAGCAGCGATCCAGTAAAGCAACGAGTTATTCTTAAGCATAGCGAAAAGAGCAACTACGCCACCTGCAAGTGGAAGAAGATATGCAAGAAATGCAAGGAAGTTAAATCCGAGAACCTGTACTCCCATCTCTTCTACACCGAAAGCAATTTCAAATCCGGTATAACCTTCTCCGTCCAGTCCGCCAGCCTTCAAGAAAATCATCAAGAAAGCGAGCACGCCCATAGCTACTGCAACGTAACCAAGAACTTTTTTCAACATCTTTTTGTCCATGATTCTTCACTCCTTTAAATTGATATAAATATACTATCACAATTCCATCAAAAAAGCAAGCGAAAAATCCGTAATAGCTTTATAAAATTGCACAGTGCTTATTTAAAAACACCATTAAAATATATAAAAATGTAACTTTTTAGATACCTTTCATTAAAATGCGCAAAAACAAATCAGAAATCACTTCAAAAGCTGTTTTTTCTTTTGCTCGAATTCTTCCTCAGTAATAACTCCCGCATCCAACAATTCTTTGTATCTTTTAAGCAAATCAACCTTGTTGCTTTCTTTTTCCACATCAACTTGCTCGAGCTGCACGCTAATTTGCGCTGGCTTGCTTGGAGCGTCAAGCTCGAATACGCCGTCCAACATCGAATCCGATTTTACTTCAACCGTCGAATCCGATTTGCTGTCCGCCATAAGATTATCTATGCAGTAGATAGAGCAAGCGTTATTAATTTTGTCCTGCAAAATGAGCATTGAAACGATAGGCACGAATATTGCGCACACCGTACAAAGAGTAACACATTTTACACGCATACCCTTTTTCGCAAAAAGCAATTCCATCTTTTGTGCGTTTTTGTAGTACCAGTATATTGAATAGATCGGGATGAAACAGCACAAAAGCACCTGTGTGGTTGGGTTCATCTTTTTCTCATCTTCCAATACGTTGGTAAATCTAGTCGTGCGATGCATCCATACAAACTGATAAATGCCCAAAGTTACTATATTCAATCCAAAAAGCTTTCCTAGTGAAATTTCGCCCTGCTGATATTCCTCTCCCTCTACGTAATCATATTTTAGAGCCGCACCAATTATGCCAAATTCAAAGGCGTATGCGCAGGCATACAAAGCAAGCGCCGGACCCGCAAGCATCTCTACTTCCAGTTCTTTAAAGAAGTCATAAAAATCCTTGGTCGCCGCATCATACCAATAAATCGGGAACACTGCAATCATAATCATTGCCAAGAAATACACTATGCTTGCGCCTATGCCCAAACCACGACTGCCAATAATGCCTGAGAGAACGGTCAAAGCCAACCCCAAAATCGGCAAAAAGTACGCGATGAACGCAGCGAAATTAAATCCGAAAATTTTTACTCCGTGATACTCTGCTCCAAAAACGATTTCCACTCCTGTGTAGCCATCGCCGTCTTGACCAATCGCCTTCAAAAAAACACACAAAGTCGCGGCCAATGCCAGCGCGCAAGCAATAACGTCAAACGCATTAAGTTTTTTCTTTGCCATAAATTCTCTCCTTTTGTCAAAATCAAAGGTTGTGTCAAATTTACCTTAATAATAGTTTAGCATATAAATATAAAATTGTCAATGCCAAATTTCAGCCGCAAACGCCCCACCAAAGCAAAAAACAGCCCGATTTTCATCGGGACTGCTTTGATAACTTTTTTATAAAATTTATCGCTTGCAACGCCAGGCAGTTTTTTAAATCTTGCCGCTTGCAACGCTCAGTCGCGCAGTTTAAGTCAGCCACAAATAAATTAGTATCATGGTCGCGGCGAATCCGCACATTGCGCACAAAAATGTAGGCAACGCATTGAGAAAGGCAGCCTTGATTATTGCGCGCTTTTCCTTTTTCGTAAGTCCTATCTGTTCGTACTCAGTGAGTCTTTTTTGCTCATGCTCATCCTTGTGCCACCTAAAACCCTCGACGTTCATATTAGCAAAGGTTACGTCTTTGTACTCATCTTCTTTTTCGTTATTGTTTGGATTGTTCTTTTTAGACATAACTTCTCCCAAAAATATTTTTGTCTTTTTTGTCGAATTTTATTCTATCGGTTTGACCCTTCGAATAAAACAAACGGACGGATTTTGCTCCGCCCGTTTTAGTTGTTTTAGTCTTGCGAGTAAAGATGACAAGCAACGAAATGATCCGGCTCGTACTCCTTGAATTTAGGAGCAACCTCTTTACAAACGTCCATGCAATGTCTGCAACGGGTGTGGAATTTACAACCCTTAGGCGGATTTGCAGGAGAAGGAATATCTCCCTTGAGGATGATTCGGTTCATCTTAACGTTAGGATCCGGAACCGGAACCGCAGAGAAGAGAGCCTGAGTGTACGGATGCATAGGATTGTCGAAGATTCTTTCCTTTTTACCACTCTCTACCATGCTACCGAGGTACATAACACCGATATCGTCGGAGATATGCTCTACAACGGAGAGGTCGTGAGAAATGAACAAATAGGTCAATCCCATATCGTTCTGCAAATCATCGAGCAAGTTAATAATCTGTGCCTGAATCGAAACGTCGAGCGCGGAAACAGGTTCGTCACAAATTACAAACTTTGGCTGCAAAGCGAGGGATCTCGCGATACAGATACGCTGTCTCTGTCCACCGGAGAATTCGTGTGGATATCTATCGAAGTAGTGTGGCTGAAGTCCGCACTTCTTCATGATATAGAGGATATAGTCTCTGTAATCGGACGGATCAACGAGTCCATGTGCACGTACTGCCTCACCGATAATTTCGCCGACTGGCATACGTGGCGAAAGGCTGGAATACGGATCCTGGAATATCATCTGCATATCAGATCTGATATTACGAAGCTCTCTGCCCCTGATTTTCGAAATATCTCTACCTTCGAAATAAACGTCACCGGCGGTTACGTCGTGAAGTCTCAAAATGGTTCGACCCATGGTGGTCTTTCCGCAACCGGACTCACCTACGATACCCATGGTCTTACCTTTCTTTACGGTAAGAGATACATCGTCAACTGCTCTGAGGAATCTGATTGGTTTACCGAAAAAATTTTTCTCGATAGGGAAATACTTTTTGAGATTTCTTACTACCAAGATATCGTCTTTACCGATAGGAGGATGTTCTGCATTTGGCTGAACGTTTTGAGCGTCAAGAACTTTATTCTCTTCCATTATTTGTTTTCCTCCCCATAGTACAAGTGACAAGCAACCTTGTGCGTAGGACTAACGTCTATCATGCAAGGATAATCTCCGTTACACTTGCCTACGCGTCTGTCGCAACGATCTTTGAAGTAACAGTGGTGTGGCATATTGATAGGGTTAGGAACTGCGCCCGGTATGCTATAAAGTCTGTCAACTTTTTTGTTAACGGCAGGCTTACTCTTTTGCAAGCCAATCGTGTACGGATGCATAGGATTGTCAAAGATTTCCTTTGCAGTACCCATTTCGATGATACGTCCTGCGTACATAACAACCACTATGTCAGCCATCTCTGCGATTACACCAAGGTCGTGGGTAATGAGCATGATGGATCCGTTAATTTTATCCTTGATGTCACGCAAAAGGTCGAGAATCTGTGCCTGAATCGTAACGTCAAGTGCGGTAGTAGGTTCGTCGGCTATGATGAGCTTTGGATGACAAACGAGCGCCATTGCGATCATAACTCTCTGTCTCATACCACCGGAAAGCTCGTGTGGATAACGTTCGTAAACGTTTTCCGGAATAATACCTACGAGGCGGAGAATCTCAAAGGTTCTTGCCTTTGCGGATTCTTTGGTTGCGCCAGGAGTATGGAGAAGAACGGTCTCGTCCAACTGATTACCGATGGTAAATACAGGGTTAAGACTGGTCATCGGCTCCTGGAATATCATGGTGATTTCTCTACCACGGATGGTACGCATCTGCTCGGTAGGCATCTTAGCAACGTTGTAGGTCTTTTCTTCGGTTTCATAAAGAGGAATACCGTTGACGTCCTTTGCCTGTACCTTTTCGATAATAGGCTGTCCGTCTTTGCCCTTTACCTCGTTGCCTTTTTTATCCTTCTTGACCTGAGTCTTAATCTTTGGATTACCCTCTTCGTCAAGAATTTGATTACCCTCTTCATCGGTTTCGTACTCGTAAATAGGAATAAACTCACCGTTTTCATCCTTTTTGTTTACGGTCGAACGGAAGCGGATTTTGCTACCTTCTATAACCTGACCGGTAGGTGCTGCTACAAGCTGCATCAACGAAAGCGAGGTAACGCTCTTTCCGCAACCGGACTCACCAACCACGCCTACGGTTGCACCCTGTGGTATGGAGAAAGTAACACCGTTAACTGCCTTAACGACACCGGCAGAGGTAAAGAACCAAGTGTTGAGGTCTTCGAATTCAACTACGTTGTTAGGGTCTCTCATCTCATCGAGATATTCCTCTTCAGGAACGTTTTTACGACGCTTGCGAGCCTCGTACTCTCTCATGATTTTGAAATTCTCTTTTTGAATTCTACGGCTGTCTTTTGCCGAAATAAAGTGGCTCTTGTCCTTGTCTTTACCGAGTTTTCTGTTAACCCAACCCTTGAGGGAAGTCAACACGCTTTTCTTGTTTTCGGTAGGCTTTTCTTCTGCACCTGCTTCTTCAGCGGGCACGTTATTAACGTTTTTCAATTCTTCGTCTTTATTTTCCATAATGCCCTCCGATTAACGTTTCATTTTAGGGTCGAACGCATCACGCAAGCCGTCGCCGACAAAGTTGAATGCGAGAACAGCAAGAACGATGAGTATACCAGGTGCAATCCACAAGTTACCATAATACTGCAATATAGTAGGGTCTTTTGCCAAACCGATCATAGTACCCCAAGCAGCGTACGGAATCTGGATACCCAAGCCCAAGTAGCTGAGCGTAGATTCCATCAAGATTACGCCACCAAGACCTAGAGTCATAGAAACTATAAGCTGTGGCATAACGTTTGGAATAAGGTGCTTGAAGATCTTACGCATTGGCGAAAGTCCCGTAGCTTCAGCAGCAAGCATAAATTCTTGCTCACGAAGTCCAAGAATCTGACCACGAATAAGTCGCGCCGTACCTGCCCAACCAATTATCGTCAAAACGCCGAGCAACCAGTAGATTTTATCTCCCGGGTCAACGCCTTGTCCATCAAGTACCGAGCTCATAACGAGGAGCAACGGAGTGGAAGGCAAACAGTACAACAAGTCAACCATACGCATTACGAGCATATCAACCCATCTTCCAAAGTAACCTGCAAGTCCACCCATAACGATACCGATAAAGGTCTGCAAGAATACTACGAGGAAGGAAAGGGAAAGGGACTTTTGTCCACCGTACATAAGACGGGTAAACACGTCCATACCCTTGTCGTCAGTTCCAAGCCAATGCTTCCAGCTTGGATCGTCATAAGCGTTGTAAGAAGGAGTGTTTGCGGTAGACTCGATTATTTCCCAAGTAGCGTAGTCGTAATCAATCGCATTGCCCTGAGCATCTCTCTCGTTGACAATAATACGATAGTAGGTATTGATACCGGACTTCGATTCTCTAACGTAATCGTATCTTACACCGTCAATAGTGAAGTATCCGATATTTCTCTTACCTTCTTTAGCATACTCTACTTTGTTGGAAGGAACCAAGTCCTCGTCAAACGTCTCTTGGTAAATAGTAATTTTCTCCGAATAAACGGTATCACCAGGGGTATCATCTCTTTCAATTTCTCCCCAAGGTGAGAAGATTGGGCCAAGGAAAGAGAACAAGAACAAGCAAATGATAGTAACAAGACCTATCATAGAAAGTCTAGATCTAAAGAATCTTTTCAACACCATTTGCATAGGCGAAAGAACTTTTACGGAATCCGCAAGAAACTCATCTTCGCTGTTTGCCTTGTTTCTAGTTTCTTCGACGTTAATCGCCGCCATTTTCTTTATAAGGGCTCTTTTCTTTTCAACCTGCTCAGCATAAGAGGTCTGTTCGAAAGTATTATTTTCCATTTCTCTATCCTCCTATTACTTAGTAATCTTAACACGTGGGTCAACCAACGCGTATGCAAGGTCAGAAAGCAAAGTTCCTATAATCGTCAATATCGAAAGGAACATGTTGTACGCCATAATAAACGGTATGTCACCTACGGTAGTAGCCTTGTACGCCTTACGACCGATACCAGGAATTGCAAAAACTTCCTCGGTAATCATCGCACCAGAGAACAAGCCAGGCAAAATACCCGCAAGCATGGTAACTACCGGTATCATGGTGTTACGGAAAGCGTGCTTGTAGATAACGGTCTTTTCGCTACATCCCTTAGCTCTTGCCGTACGTATATAGTCCGCATTGAGAACCTCGAGCATATTGGTACGGGTATGACGCATCAAACCGCCTATACTCAAAATTACGAGGGTGACTATCGGCAAAATCAAGTGCCATGCCATATCAAAGAACTGATCTACCTTTCCTGCGAAACTATCCTCGAAAATCTTGGAGGAAACGAGACCCTGATACGGGAACCATCCCAAGCTCTTAGAGAACACGCTAAGAAGCAAGGATGCAAGGAAGAAGGTAGGGAGTGAGATACCCATCATAGTGAAGATGGTAACGGCATAGTCGGATGCACCGTACTGGTGAGTTGCAGAATGAATACCAAGCGGTATTGCAATAATGAACTGAAGTATGGTTGCAACGAATGAGAATCCGAACGAAATCCACATATCTTTGGCAATAATTTCCTGAACAGGCATACCAAAGTTAAAGCTCATACCGAGATCGCCGTGGAATACGTTAGAAAGCCATTTCATATATCCCTTAGGAATACTGTCGGCAAGTCCATACAACTTAAGCATTCGGTCAATATCTTCTTGCTTGATAACGCCTTGCGCAATCTGCGAAGCAAATTTTTGCTCTACGAAGTTTTGCGGTATAAGACGAATCAATATATAAAGAAGTATTGATACTGCGAAGAGTATGAATATGCTCAAAAGCAATCTTTTGATAATATAATTAATCATTTTGACTCCGTTTGTACCGACGTCCACAAGGAACGTCTTGATATCCCCGCCAAAGAGGAGTTATTGCTAACCCCTCTTTTAAAACGCGGAATTGTTTGTTTAAAATTATTTTTTGGTTACAAAGCTTACTTCCCAGAATCTGGAGAAAACGCCTTCGTATGGAGTAGGGTTGTTGTTGATGGTGTTAGTATCAATAACCTTCTTGTTAACTACACAGAGGTCATTTCTCTGGTAGGTAGGATACTCAACTGCGAGATCCATTACGTAGTCGAGAGCAACTTCATAGTAGCTTGCTCTGATATCCTGATCGAGGGAGCTACGTCCGTTTTCGATTTCGATAGCGAGATCATCAAGAATATCTCTTTCTTCAGTTACGTGCTTGGAGTTGCTGTCGAGGAGATATTTATAACCCCAGTTGTTTACGGAAGTTGCCTTGGAATCCTTGTGGTAAATCTGATACATATCAGGGTCAATACCTGCGCCCCACGCTGCTGCCCATACTTCGAGCTTACCAGCGGAAAGCTTAGAAAGTGCCATTGCGTCAGGAAGAACGGTAATTTCGAATCCAAGCTCATTAAGGATACTTGCTGCGTTAGAGAAGGTCAAATAAGCAGGGTGGTCAGTTTCTGCACCAGCAATGGTGAAGGTATACTTAAGCTTTACCCACTTACCCTTATCTTCGTCGTAAACACGAAGCTTGCCGTCCTTAGAGGACTTCTCCATTCTCATGCTTACCTGGTCGAGATAAGCCTGAACCTTGGTGATAGCATCTTCTCTTCTTACTTCCGCGCTGTATTCCTTTTCGCTGTAATCACTGTATGGATAAGCATCAGCAGCGCCATGTGGATATGCCCAAGAGTTGGTGGACATAGGACGGGTAATAATTTCGCACGAATTTGCGTAGTAGGACTTGATGTAAGAAGTATCCATAGCCGTCATAATTGCACGACGGAGGTTGATATCTTTGATGAATCCTGCGTTTATACCGATATAACCGTAACCGTTGGTCTTAGGCTGGAAGGAAGCAAGGTTCTTGTTAGCGTTAACCTGCTCGATAATCTCAGTCTTAGCGTTTGGCATACCGTAGTGAACTTCACCGTTTTCCAAAGAGTTAAGAATTGCGGTAGTAGCAATAACCTTGTACTGAATGTACTTGATCTTTGCGTTGTTAATTTCTTTACCGGTGGTCTCAAAATAAGGGTTACGTACGTAGTAAACAACGTTGTTGATATAGAACTCAGTTGCCTTAACGCCGGTTTCAGCACCGGTGCTGTTAGATGCCATGTAAGTACCTGCACCTACAGGGAGCTTGTTAACGGATTGAACAACGTCGGTAAGGTATCCTTGGCTAAAGTTATCAAATCCCATGTTTGGTTCTTTGGTAGCGTCGTAGCCTTCGGTACCAGGATAGTTAAAGTACTTGTATCCCTGGCCTGCATACTTAGATGCCATACCGCAAGCTTCAGGGTTGGAGTAATAGTGCATTGGAGCAACGGTAACTGCAAAGTTCCAAATTGCCTTAGGGTCAACGCCGTTGATTTCGATTACAACTGCGTACTGATCTTCGGTAATCTGGGTATCACTATCCTTGCCGTAAAAGGTCTGACCTGCGGTATACTTATCTACGGTAATACCGGAAATGGTCTTAGGAATATTAGCGTCGTCTGCGTGTTCTTCGAAGTATTTTTCCTTCTCGTCAGCAACCCAGAAAGTATCCATCTTAGCAGCGGTTGCATAGTAAGAAACGATTGCAGGCAAGTTGTTAACAAGTGCCATCTCGTTGCTCTTGATAGCCTCTCTAAGCTCGCTGTCAGAAAGCTTGTTGCCAGTAACCTTCAAATCTCTGTCGAGAACGAGGTCAATGTTTGGCTTAGCGCCTGCAGATGCTACAGGGCTACCTTGCTCGTCAGTAGGCAAAACGCCGAGCTTAGCGTTGTAAACGATTTTGAGAAGGTTCTCTTTGTCATGATACCAATCAAGGCAGTCATTAACGAAGATCTTCTTCTGTCCAGCCTGATATTCACCGCTGATAACTTCCTGATCGCCTTCTTCGAAGAGTGCGATAGTACCATCGGTTTCGTAGGTTACAGGAATGATACCGTAGCTAACGAGGAAGTATTTCCAAGCTTCGTCCTCGGTAAAGTCAAAGTCATTTTTATCAGAAACTACGGAAGTAGCGGTTGCCCAGTCATCAAGAAGCTCCTGCCAGAACAATTCTCTAGCGTAAATAGCGTCGTCGATAATTTCGTTTTCGGTTTCGGTATCTACGATTGCTCTGTATGCATTACGGATATCTTCGTCGTTGCTGAAGTAAGAACCAATGTGGAGCTCACGGTCGGTTGCAAGTCTTACAAAGGTCTTTTCAAAGTTATCAGCCTCAATGTCAGAAATCTCTGCGTCCTGTGCTCTGTATGCATCAAGACCCTTGATATCGGTAGAGTACATAGTGCTGGAACCGGTGTACATAGGATCGAGATATACGTACATATTAAAGAGAACGTCCTTAATGGTAAGTGGAGTGCCGGTGCTATCCTTTACGCCATTCTTAACGAGGAACTCGTACTTGGTGTAGTACAAATCTCCGTTTTCTTTTTCTGCTTCACTCAAATCAGCAGTCTTAGCTTCTACCTGGTCTTCCGGAACAGCTTCACCCTTGATGTAAATGGTCTGATTGTAGTTAAGTGCCATAGTAGGCTCGTCTTCTCCGCAGTATGGTTTTCCCAAAGCGTTGGTAGAGAGCATAGAAATCTGGGTAGTTCCCCAAACTTCAGAGTCATAAGCAGAAGTAGAGAAGAATGGGCTGAATACGTTGTCCGGTTCTCCGAGAGTCATAGTGAATACGTCTTTCTCGTTGTCGAGGCCGTCATCGACACCACCGCCACATGCAGCAAGAGTGCCGATTACCATCGCAAGAGAAAGAAGCATGCAAATGAAACGTGCTATCTTCTTCATAGTTAAACTTTCCTCCTAAATGATTTTTTATAAAATTTCTAAAAAATACAATCTCGTCCCGCAACATGCACGGACAAGTTGCAAAAATTACTTAGTTTGCAGCAGGATAAACAAAGCTGATTTCCTGAACTGCGTCGCCGGTCTTGATAGTTCCGAGTTTGCTTGCATCTTCTCTATCAAACGAATAGAAGGTTACGTCACATTCGTAGTCGTTTGCTACGTATTCCGAGCCGGTTTCAGTAATAACAATCTTGTTCTCCTTGTGGCTAACTTTCAAGGTTGCGCTGATATTAACGTTTTCCAAAACGGTATTAGCATCCTTGGATTCACAGAAGAAGGTTACGTTAGCAACGTTGATGTTATTGTTATCCTCAGGCTTGTGTACGATTACGTACTCAGCAACCAAATTTTCAAAGGTAATGTTCCTAATCTTTGCACCCGTAAGAGTGGCAAACATCAAAGTGGTGTTAGGCGTGTTTCTAGCCTGCTCTACAGATACGGTAAGATTCTTGATTACACAGCCGTTTCCTTCGATAGTTCCTCTGTAAGTAGAAGGGAATCTAATGTCGAGACCGGTCATGTTAATTTCGTCTACCATAAAGTAGTAATTGGAGTTAGCACCAATATTAGTAAAATCGCTCGCCTCGTTTACCAAAGTATATTCACCCTTGAGCCACTGAGTGTAAATAGGCATATTGTAGTTAGGATCAGTTGCTGCAGCAGCATCATAATCTGCAATATCCTGCTCGGTCAAAGTATAAGGGAACTGGATAGGCTGAGTGCAAGCAGCATCCTTGAAGTAACCGATAAAGGTATAACCGGTCGCCTTAGGTGCCTTACTTGGGGTAGGAGCCTTGATAATGTTGTTAGCCGAAACACTGCCGGTCAAATCTGCTTCTGGATTAACAAAAGCAAAATCAGACGGCAACGCACCTCCGTCAAGAAGCTTTCCGCCAACAAACTCGAAAGTCATATCTCTAACCCACAAAACAGCGAGGTCAACGTTTCCGGAAACATGATCCCATTGGAAGTCCCACTTCTCGCCCCACGAAAGAATTTCATTGTTCTCGCCAAGAGTAACTCTGTAAAATCCCTCGATAGTGTGATTGAGAAGAACCGGCTCGTAGATAATAACGTTACCGAACACGGTAGGTTCAGGCAACGGGGAACCTTCTTCTACGTAAAAAGTTCTCACCTCTACTTCGTTCATAGTACCGCCGTTTGCATGAATAGTAACCTTGCAGGTATGAACGTTAGGGTCAACTTGCGACTCAAATCCGGCACAACCTACAAACAATGCTGCGGCTATAACCAAAACAAAAGCCAATAAAAATAATTTTCTCTTTTTCATTGTTATCCTCTAATTGTAACTATAAAATTAGTTATTTGTACTTAGACCACACATATTATAACAAAATCTATCGTGAGTTGTCAATAGAAAAACAAAAATTTCGCCATTCCCTCACAACAATTCATTGTATGAAAAAAGATGTTTTTTGGGTCAAATTTTGCGCAATTTTCGATGATTTTCGCTCGATTTTTTGAGATTTTGTGAAAATTGCACCGTCACAAACAGTTTTTTGCAAAAAATTTACAAGCGAGTTTTTTGGACGTGAAAAAATTTTTTATGGAAAATCTCAAAAATTATCCGTTTGCAAAATATCTTTCACGCACAATAAACTCTACCTTATATTATGCGAAGAAAACGCAAAATAAGCTGTTTATATATAATAAGGTTGGATTACCAAAAGCAAAATTTAAATTTTACTTCTTTATGCCGAGTGGGATATCGGGTCACCCTATCCTCCCCTGCATCACGCAATACCAACGATAAAAGCAAAGAGGTCCTTCTCACCCGAGGAGAAAGACCCCCTTAAGCTTTTCTAGTTATTGTTTGTGCATCACGACAACTCTTATGCAGTAGGCGTATCACTCAATGCAAGCAACACGCTTTCCGCCGTAAGTTTTCATTTTGCAATTACAGACTCTTTTGCTTGCGAGTTCTGATAACGAACGCTGCTGCGAGCACTGCGAAGATTGCAATTAAGCCAATCATAGAGTTGATTCCGTTGTCGGATCCACCTACGGTACCGCAACCGCAACCGCCGGAAGATTTCTTGTCGTCATCTTCATCATCCTTGTTGTCATGTCCAGGGCACTTGTCGGAGCAAGCGGAATCGGTACAGGTAGCATCGGTACACTTGCCACAAGTAGGGCACTGACTCTCACAAGTATGAGCATTTGCCTTAAGCTCAGCGATCTTAGCTTCTGCCGCAACCAATCTATCAATGTTGGTTACGTAAGCCTGCTGACCTTCTCTCAACGCATTGTAGCCCTTTCTTGCATTCAATACAGCAATCTGGTCAGCAAGAGTAATCTGTGCTGCATCCTTAATAGCTGCAATGTTGCTGATGATGTTCTTGGTCTTTTCCTCCAAGAATTCGGTTCCCGCAACCTTGGTGGTGAAGTATTCTGTGTAAACGAGGATGTCAAATCCACTAGCGTTAGCAGGATATTCAATGGTCAAACCAAAGTCAACATACTTGTTGCGTCCACCACCATTGATGGTACCGTTAAGCTGTCTGTGAGTTCTGGTGTTTGGATCATACATTTCTGCTGGATCGTCTTCACTCTGCATTACAACCATATTGTACATATACTCTTCTTCAGGATCAGCAGATGGAGAGAACGAGCCAACAAAGTTAGCGTAGTTCTGCCATGCAAAACCAAAGTTGGAGTAGTAAGACTCGTCACCAACGTCCCAAGACTGTTCAGGTACGATTACCGCTTCGGTTTCAAGAACAGGAGCCTCGTGAGAGAGGAACTTGTAATACTTGAGGTTGTTTGCTGCGTAGAATGCTCTAGCACCGATATTACACAAAGCTTCAGACAAGGTGATCTTGGTCAAGTTTTGTGCGCCGTAGAAGGAGTATTCTTCGATACGGAGAGTTCTCTCTTTTACGGTGTACTCGGTAGCTTCAGCAGCGATAGGATAAAGCACGAGCTGATATCCTTCGGTAGTTACTTCATCTTCGTCGGTATTAACAGCGTTCATATAAACAACACCGTTTTCTGCGAAGTACTTTTCATTATCTGCCGCTACGGTATAAGCAGTTACAGGAACGTTACGGAACGCCTGAGGCTGAATGTCGGTAAGAGTTGCAGCGATTTCAAAAGTAGCAAAGTTGTTGTTTGCAAATGCAGACTTACCAATCTTCTCTACATTACCGAGAGTAAGAGAAGAAATGGAGCAGTTTTCGAACGCACTTTCCTTGATCTCAACTGCTGCAGGGAGATTTAAGGTTTCAAGGTTGATGTTGTTAATAAATGCCTTTTCGTTAACTACTTCTACTTTAGGAAGATTTACGTTAGTAAGCAAGGTTCTGTAAGATCCTGCACTACCGCTAGTTGCCTGGAATGCAAATTTTCCAATCTCAACAGCATTAGGAAGACTTACTTCTTCGAGAATCATGTTGTAAGCAAATGCGTAGTCACCAACGTAAGTGATTCCATTTACTCCATCTCCAGTAATTTTATTGAGGGAAGTATAAGTAAACGCGTAATTTCCAATCTTGGTTACACCGTCATGGAATACCACTTCGCTCAAAGCACTTGCATAGCTAAAGACATTGTCAGCAATCTCGGTAACGAGCTCAGGAATTACGAAGCTCTGGATACCGGTCATTGCAAACGCACCTGCGCCAATGGTATGAATAGTGTTAGGCAATTTGATTTCGGTAAGACTACCACAACCTGCAAAGGTGTCTTCTGAAATTACTTCAAGATTGGTTGCACTGCTAAGGTCAATGCTCTTGAGACGGCCACAATCTGCAAAAGCAGCAACGCCGATTTCTTCAAGGTTAGCTACTCCCTCGAAGACAACATTTTCAAGTCCTGGGCAGTACATGAACGCACCTTCACCGATGGACACAATATTTTCGTGGATAGTTACGCTCTTGAGCGTGAGGTTAGCACCAAACGCATACGGAGCAATCTTGGTTGCGCTAGCCGGCAAAGTATAGGTTACTACGTTCTTTGCTGCAGGCAAGAGGATAAGAGCGTTGTCAACTTTGGAAACAACTGCGCCGTCCTCGGTAGTAAGGTATGCGCTTTCACCACTGAAGGTGGTAAGCTTATCACTCTGATAGAATACTACGCTATCAAAATTCTTGAGCGCACAATCCTTGTTAATAATAACTTCAGTAAGCGAGCCACAGTTTGCAGCTGCGAACTGTCCAATGCGTTCAAGGCCTGCAGGAAGCTCGAAGGTAGTAAAGCTTTCGCCGTAGAACGCATAAGCGTCGATAGAACGACAGGTGCTCTTGAACTCTATAGTAATTTCTGCAGGAATGATATCGTACTCAGCCATTCCGTAAACGTCTTGATAGAACGCCATGTATCCGATATTGTTTACACTTCCCTCAAAGGTAAGCTTTTCAATGTTGTAGCAAATTGCAAACGCGCTGTCCTCAATATAAACGTCTTCACCGGTAAAGGTAAGTGTTCTAAGGAACTGATTGTTTACAAATGCACCAGTGTTTATTCTGCTCATAGGGAGCTCAAGAGTTTCGAATCCGCTGTATGCAAACGCATTGTCACCAACAGCAGAATACTTAGAGAACTTAACCTCTGGGAATCCATCAATCTTTTCATAGCCCTCGAGCTCGCCGGTAGAGTATGCTGCTACGATATCACCGCAGTAAAGGAACGCTTCTACACCAACGTACGAACAAGTAGTAAGGTCAATATCAGTAAGACATCTAGTCATTGCAAACGCGATGTCGTCAACGGTACGAACCATGCTGAGATCAAGCTTGCAATCGTAAAGTACAGGTGCCTGTGGATTAACTTTGTCAGCTACTTCGTTAATGTTAGAAACACCCAAGCCAATCTGATAGAGGAACGCTGCGTAACCAACGTAAACAGGCTTAGCAAACGCAGTGGTATCCACCTCGATAAGATTGGTCTTGATTTCGTTATTTTCAATCTTAGCCGCAAAAGCATAATCTCCAATATGCTCAATGGTGCTAGGAAGTTTTATTTTAACCAAGTCTCTACAGTAAGCGAATGCAGCACGGTCGAGCTTTTCTACGCCTTCAGGAACGATAACTTCGGTAATACCGGTCTTGTTCATGAATACGCCGTAACCGATGGTGGTAATATCCTTGTTGTCAGGAATTACTACTTTGCTTGCAGAACCGTTGTATTCGGTAAGTACGCCACCCTCTACAACAAATTCTTCTTTTACAACGAAGAACAAGCTTACGGAATATGGAGTGGTCTTGTCGCCATTGTCAGTTCTTTCCATTACACGACCGGTAATCTGAACTGCACCGGAAAGATTGCTTACGTATTCGCCGTTTTCATCCTTGGTGGAAGCGTTTGCTCTAACGTATGCAACGTCGGTCTTAGCGTTGGAGGTTACGCTTGCGATAGTAGGGTTGGAAGAACTCCACTGGATAAAATAACGTTCACCGATCTCCGCCTCGTAGTACCAAGGATCGAGAGTTGCGGTAACGGTATAGGTCTGGTCAGCCTTGAGGGCTTTTGCGAAGTGAGTATATACCTCGGATTCTTCGTCCACCTTCAAACCACCGAGACGGTTGTTTACGGTAGGAACGACGATGTTGTACTGAGAAATTACTCTTTCGTCAAGTACGTTTACGGTAAGCGTTGCCTTAACTGCGCTGTTAAGCTTGGAATGAACGGTAATCTTTGCAGTACCAGGAGATACGCCGAAAATTTCACCGGTTTCATCGTCAATCTTTACGCAAGACTGAGGACAGCTCCATACGAGGTCATCTTCCCAGGTATCAACAGGATCGAGAAGCAACATCTTCTCGAGCTCGATAAGCTGATTAGGGATGATATTGATTTCGTTAATGGTAAGTGCGTTGCCATTTTCGGTCTTAACTTCATCCTTTATCGAAGTCAATACTTCTTTATAGTCAGTAGTGCTAACAGAACCACCCTCGTTCTTATAGAACTTGCTGGTTACGCCAAAGTCACCAAACTGGATATTCTTAGCATTTCTGTAAATCTCACGGAGATCCATGTTGTACCATGCATAGTTAAACGCATAGTCATATACAACGAACTGAACCTTATAGTTGTTCTGCTCGATAAGATACCAGTAATTGGTAAGATCAAAGGAAATTCTGTTGGTCGTATTTCTACCGCCGCTGATAGGTCTCATACCGTCGGTGTAAATAGACTGATATTCGTTGGTTTCCTTGTCCCAAATTCTGAAATCACAAGCAGAAATATAGTGGTTTTCAAAAACATCAAGGTCAAGGTATTTAGTGATATTTTCGTCGCTGTCTTCCTCTACTCTGAGGTTGGAGTTAGCGATGATTGGGCTCTGGGAGTCCATATAGAAGGTATAAGACATGGTGTTAGACTTACCGGCACTCTTTCCGTCGTCCCAATCGAGGTAACCAACTACGTTGATGGTATATTTGCCACCATTTACACAGCCCCAAGCGCTTGGGTCACGCTCAAGAAGCACACCACCTACGCCCATGAGAGCGGTAGCCTTACGAGCATTGTAGAAGGTTTCCTTGTGCATAAGCTCGCCGGTAGCGTCATCATACACTTCCATGTCTACGGTCTTACAGCCTCTGAGGAAGCCGGAAAGAACGTAAATTTCGCACATTGCATGTTCTTTATCGGAAAGAGAACAGTAATCCTTTTGGATAACGGTTTCTTCGTATTCTTCTGCAGTATAGAAGAGCATTCTTCCTGCTTCGAACATATACTCGTTGCCGTTTTCATACATTTTAGCATAGAAAGTAGCAGCACGAGCGTTGGACCATCTCTTGTCGTCTTCCTTGATGGAATCGTCTGCCTCGTCTTCTTCCTGCTCGTAGATAGTGTAGTCGAAGATTGGAGAATCAGCCCAATCACCGTAGAAAGCAAGATAACAAACGTTGAGGTCTACTGCATAGTTCTCGTCGTCTGCAGTAACGCCTTCTGCATTGATAGCATCAAGAGTAATATAACCTTCTACATACATACCGTTTTCGAAGGTAGTGTTGATATAGTTTTTAGCAGCCTCGGAAAGGGTAAGGGTAACCTTAAGCTCTACGGTGCTGTTTGCAGGAACGGTAAGTTCCATATTGCTGTTGAGCGAACCAACGTCACCTACTACCTGAGCAGCAACCGAAGTATCGTCGAGCATATAGCTCTATTCTGCAACGGTCTTGCGGTCAGTAGAGAGGGATTCGGTAGTTACGATAGCACCGAGGTTGTAGGTGTGAGCGTTGTCACCGAGGTTCTTTACCTTGAATTCGAGATCATAAACACCGGTTCTCTCTGGATCATCCATAAGCTCAAGCTTGGTCTTATCCATTTCCACCTTGTTGCCCTCTTCATCGAGCTCTTCGGTGATTATGTAAGAATCGGACTTGAGGGAGTTGATAAGGCTTGCAAGACCAGCACCCTGCTTACGAACTGCATACGGATTGCCGTCTTCGTTCAAAGCAATGGTAGCGGTACTCATAAGAAGCTGATAAACTCTTCTCTCAAGTTTATTAAGGTCAATTTCGGTAGTGCCGTCTTTGTAAAGCTCGTAGTGAGCTGCATTTTCCTTCATATGCTGACGGAGAAGCAATACTACACCGGCAAGGTTAGGACAAGCCATGGAAGTACCGCTGATACGGTCGTAGTTACCTGCGCCCGGTGCAGCGGAATAAATTTCGCCACCGTGTGCGGTAATTTCCGGCTTAATGTTGAGCGAAGGAGTAGGACCCCAAGAGGAGAAGTCACTCATAAACGGACCTGCTTTGTTCGCCTCGCTTACAATAATACTACCCTTCTTACCACGGAAGGTGTAAGCTGCGTCCATCTTGATTGCACAAGAAGGAATGTGAATATCGTCACCGATCTGCATGCTGATAACACCTGCTACGTTATTGTATACAACGCACGCAAGAGCGCCCATCTTTTCTGCATTCTTAACTTTGTCTTCGAAGCTCAATACACCTCTTTGTACAAGAGCGATCTTGTTCTTAACACTGAGACCTGCGTAGTTAACGATATCACCGGTACCAGGAACAAGAACGTATTCTACCTTAACAGCGGTAATTTTACCTTCTGCGTTTCTGGTAATATTTTCTTCGCCGATTTTAGTAGGATCTGCTTCTACGGAAGCAAAGATTTCCTTCATAAAATCGTACTGAGTGCTGTCTACGTGAGCAGACTCGTTGTAGTAAGCGATACCAAGCTCGTTGCCTGCAGTATCAACTGCCATCAAGTACTTGCTGTATACACCTGCGATAGACGCTACGGAAATAGATGCTTTGTAAGTAGCAGGAGATCCTACGGTTGCGGAGTCTGGGTTAGAAGTAAAGTTAAGACCGTAGTGAGACTGGAACGACGAGCTGAAGCTGTTAGATGCTGCAACTACTACGCTGATACCTACTGCTTCGAGACGATCGTAAACGAGCTGAATGTTAGCTTCGTCGCCAGCTTCGGTCGTAAATCCGCAGTCACGTCCCAAGCTCATGTTGATCGCGTCAACGCCGAGAGTGATACAGTCTTCGAGTGCAGCAAGAATGTCTTCCTGCTCTGCACCGTTTTCGGTATCGCCGAATACCTTCATAATTGCAAGCTGAGCAAGCGGAGCAACACCGGTAATACCGGTCATTACGTCACCCTTCTTGTCGTATACAGGGTTTCCGTCCTTATCCTTTGGATCGTCGGATTTACCTGCAATGATACCTGCAACGTGGGTACCGTGCATATTATCTATGTGAGTATTAACGTTGGTATCCTTGTCGGAATAGTCGAATGCATAAGGAACCTTTTCGTTAATATAAAGATCAGTTGCGGTAAGAGCATCGGTTCTGTCATTAGCCGAAAGAATAGAAAGCTTAGCCTTTACGTCTTCTTTGGTGAGAGCCAAGCGATCCATATCAATGGTCACGCCGTCCTCAAGCATAGGAAGGTTCTCGGTCGAGAAAGCCTCATGAGTGTGGTCAAGACCAGTATCAAGTACTGCAACGAGCATTCCCTCTCCCTTGTAAGCAGTACTGGAAGAATCGAATATACCAGTGTCGTACGCAACTACTTCGTTGGTAACAACGGTATACTGAGGCATCTCGTATCTTTCTGCTACGAAGGTGTTGGTAACGGTATTGCTTACAGCAGCGTCCACCTTACTTCTGTCCTTATAAGCGATTTCGATAGAGAAAGCGTTCATAACTCCGGTGTACTGATAACCAAGCTTACAGTTTACCTTGTTGGAAATTCTGTTAAACTCTGCTCTTTGCTTAGCTTTGAGGTTATCAACGGCAATTCTACCGCTGGAGCTGGACAAGTAATCCTGATAGGATGCAAATTCATCCTGTCTTGCAAGATACTCGTCAACGAGCGCGTTTCCGTCCATTTCGATCACAAGCGAAACAGTTTGGTTCGCTTTGATGGTCGAAGTAGCTTCGATCTTATCGGGGTCAACAAAATCCTTTACGGTGTTAAGCCCGGTAGTACCCGAAGATTGAACAAGATCGCTTACGCTAGATCCAATTGCGCTTGTGGTCTTAGGTGCAGCAAAAGCTGTTACTGCAGTAGACGAGAACATCACTGCCACCATGAAGAAAACCATCAAAGCAAGAATCTTTTTGTTCTTTCTTTTCATAAGTCCTCCTTGACTGAAAATAAAATTTCTATTTTGAATATAATTTAAAAAATTATAAATACAAACCGATTGTAGACTAATGGTATTATGCTCGATTATAATACGCGATAATTATAACACAAAAGCTTTACATTTTGCAAGCGTCTGCGTTTTCTTTAACCAAAGTTTTAGACTTTATACCAAATCAACACAAACAACTGTTTTTTGCACTCAAAATTTTGAACATTTCGACAAAAAGTGCAATATGTTTTGGTAAAAAATGTATTTTGCTGAGTTTTATGAACAAAATTTTGCTTGTCTGCGCTCATAAGCGCATAATTTTTTTATATACATATAATGATGAAGCGTATTTTTTCAGATGATATCGTATTCGTTGTGCTATATATTGCACTCAGCGCGGTTTTGTGCCACAAAGGCGCTTTGACAGTAAAAACTATCGTTACTGTCTGCGGAGTAACCACTCTCATTGCAGGCGGTGCAGTTTTCTTTTTTTCGACAAATACTCCCTCTCGAAGACTGGGTGCAGTCACTGGAGCTGTCGGTGCTACAGTCGTGCTATTTTGTCCCTTCTTTATCAATCTTTCACTGGTCGTATGCGGTGGAGCAATTGCCATGTGGGGAATCTTGCGCTTTCTCCAAAGAGGCTCTATCGTTGCGCTTGGCGATACGGTTATCGGCGTAATGCTAGCGCTCTCGGTTTTCGTGCTGAAAAAATTCCTGCTTCCCGTCTGCGCCGTGCTTATGATTGTCTGCGCCGTTGCGCGATTGCTCACCATTCTGGGCGTGTGCGATTTTTGAAACTCCATTTTTTGACATCCTGCTTTTGCCAACCGTCCCTTTTTATTTCACGTACATACTGTAATTCTCTATTCTATATTATATATACTGTACCGCATTATATATTCTGTACCACGCTATTCCATTATTACATCTAAACGTCGCCTCTCGTATCCACCACCGTTATTGACACATAACCTAGCATTCTATTATATATAAGGTTGTAAAAAGGGCGATGGATGAGAAATAGACGAAACATTCGTAGGGGCGGGCCCCGCACGCAAAAATATTGAGTAGCGTTGCGCAATCGCCGAAGCCCCAAACAAAAAAAGCACACCGTACCACGTAGGTCCAGCGTGCCTTTTTTGTATATTGTTATATAGGTTTATATGTCAGTATTTTCGTGGGACGTATGCGATTTTATTTGACATACCGTCCTTTTGCGCACCGTAACATCAACGAAAATTAATCCTCTCCGCAACCGTGCTTTACTCTATCCTTTTCTTCAGCAGCCTTCGCGTTGTTGAAGCGGTCAAGAGTTCCTACTAAATAACCGGTGATTCGGCGGATGCGCTCGAATCTCTCGTTCTCGGTTTCTTTTCTTCCGCACTTAGGACAGGTTTCGCCGATAACACCGGTGTATCCGCAGATTGGGTCGCGGTCAACCGGATGGTTGATGGAGCCGTAACCGATTCCGCAATCATGCATGTATCTGATTACCTTCTCGAACGCCTGAACGTTATTTACGGTGTCGCCGTCAAGCTCGATATAGCTGATATGGCCGCCGTTGGTAAGCGCGTGATAAGGTGCTTCGAGTCTGATTTTGTCAAACGCAGAAATCTTGTAATAAACAGGAATATGGAAAGAGTTGGTATAATAATCTCTGTCGGTTACGCCCGGGATTTTTCCGTATTTTGCCGCGTCGATACGAACGAATCTTCCGCTGAGGCCCTCGGCTGGAGTTGCAATAAGCGAGAAGTTAAGCTTGTATTTTTTGGAAGCCTCGTCCATGCGCTTTCTCATATGGCCGATAATCTCAAGTCCAAGTCTTTGCGCCTCAACGCTCTCGCCGTGATGCTTGCCGATGAGTGATTTGAGACACTCTGCAAGTCCGATAAATCCGCAGGTAAGAGTTCCTTGTTTAAGAACCTCGGCTACGCTGTCCTCGTTTTTGAGTCCGTCAGAACCCAGCCATACACCCTGTCCCATAAGGAACGGATAGTTTTTAACCTTCTTTTGGCACTGAATAGCAAATCTTTCGAGAAGCTGCTCGATGACCACATCCACTACTCTGTCGAGCTGCTCAAAGAACAAATCCACGTTGCCGTTAGACTTGATGGCAAGACGAGGGAGGTTTACACTGGTAAAGGAAAGGTTACCACGTCCGGTAACAATTTCGTTGCTTGGATCGTAGGTGTTGGCAATAACTCTGGTACGGCAACCCATGTACGCAACCTCGGTATCTGGCTGTCCCTCCTTGTAATACTGCTTGTTGTACGGCGAGTCAAGGAAGGAGAAGTTAGGGAACAATCTCTTTGCCGAGCACTCGCAAGCAAGCTTGAACAAATCGTAGTTTGGATCGCCCTCGCGATAGTTTACGCCCTCCTTTACCTTGAATATCTGTATAGGGAAGATAGGGGTTTCGCCGTTGCCGAGTCCCGCCTCAGTAGCAAGCATAAGGTTGCGCATAACCATTCTGCCTTCGCTCGAAGTATCGGTTCCGTAGTTGATGGACGAGAACGGAATTTGCGCACCCGCACGGCTGTGCATGGTGTTAAGGTTATGAATAAGCGCTTCCATCGCCTGATAGGTCGCTCTGTCGGTTTCTTTGTAAGATTTTTGCTTAGCCCACTCCTGAAGTTTCTTAACTTCGTTAACGTCCAGCCCTGCCATAGCGAGCATTTCGCACTCTTTTTCTTCGTAGCCATTGTTAGCGTCGATTACAGGAGTGATTCCCTCGGCTTTGAGCGCTTCGTAAACCTTGAGCTCGTTTGCGCCGGCGTTTTCATCAAACTTAAGCTCGAGTCCCTTGATCATATTGTCGCGGTAGCACTTTGCGTAAGTTTTTGCAACGCCCGGAGCAAGGTCAAAGTCGAACTTTGGAATACTCTGTCCGCCATGCTGGTCGTTTTGATTGGACTGAATAGCGATACAAGCAAGCGACGAGTAGCTGGAAATATGATTAGGCTCTCTCAAAAATCCGTGACCGGTGCAGAATCCGCCCTTGAAAAGCTTGTCAAGGTCTATCTGACAGCAGGTGGTGGTGAGCGTCAAAAAGTCAAGGTCATGAATATGAATATCTCCGCTCTTGTGCATTTCGCTGTGCTTAGTGTTGAGCACGCAAAGCTCGTAGAACATCTTTGCGCTTTCCGAGCCGTACTTGAGCATGGTACCCATGGCAGTGTCGCCGTCGATATTAGCGTTTTCGCGCTTAATGTCGTTATCTCTTGCGTCCTTAAAGGTAAGGCTGTCCATGGTCTTCATGAGTCTGGTATTGCTCTCACGAATACGGGTACGCTCCGCTCTGTACAAAATAAATTCCTTTGCGGTGCGAATAAGTCCGTTTTCGATAAGAACCGCTTCTACTGCGTCCTGAATCTGCTCCACCTGAGGAACGGCGTTTTCGTCAAATCTATTTATTACCTGCACCGCAAGGTCTTCAGCCATCTTTTTGTCGTAAATATTTGCGGTAATGAGCGCTTTTTCGATGGCGTTGGCTATTTTATCAATATTAAAATCAACTTCTCTTCCGTCTCTTTTAATAATCTTTCTCATAATTTGCCTCCTTTTGTAAATTTTCTTCTTCTCTAAGTTATAATTTTATAACAACATCTTGTAGCAAAATCTTGAGTTAAACACTATATATTGTTGCGTAGACTATTATATATTGTGCGCCCATTCTTGTCAACTTTTTTTACATAAAAATAAAATATGAAATTTTGTAATTATCACGCGTTTTTGCTTGACATATTTTTTGTATGAAATTTTTAGCTTTCGAGCGAGTTTTTGTACAAAATAAAACCGCAAGTTTTGCCTCACGGTTTTGATAACGAATTTTTTGTAACCTACAACCAAAAACGGCTGAAATTACGCCTTGATAACCTTGATGAACTCTTCCGGCTTGAGGCTTGCTCCGCCGATAAGTCCGCCGTCGATATCTCCGCTTGCCATGAGCGCGGTTGCGTTGTTTCCGTTCATGCTTCCGCCGTACTGGATACGAACGCCGTTTGCCACTTCGCCAAAAAGCTCAGCGAGTACGCTACGAACGAATTTTACGGTTTCTACTGCTACCTCGGTGGTTGCGGTCTTGCCGGTACCGATTGCCCAAACAGGCTCGTACGCTACAACAACCTTTTCCATATCCTCTTTGGTGAGTCCTTCGGCAAAGCCTTTTACCTGGCGAGCAAGAACTTCTTCGGTCTTTCCCCCCTCGCGCTCGTCCAATGTTTCGCCGATACAAACGATAGGCTTAAGTCCTGCGCCAAGCGCGGTCTTTAGACGCTTATTAACGGTTGCATCGGTATCGCCAAACATTGCTCTACGCTCGGAGTGGCCGATAATTACGAATTCTGCTCCAACGTCCTTGAGCATGCTTGCGCTGATTTCGCCGGTAAACGCACCGCTCTCCGCCCACGCAACGTTCTGAGCACCAACGTGGATATTGGTACCCTTGGCGGTCTCCGCTGCAATCGCTACATCGGTAAACGGCACGCACAAAACTACTTCGCATTCTGCGTCGGCAGCAAGAGGCTTGAGGCCGTTAACAAAATCTCTGGTTTCGGAAACGGTTTTGTTCATCTTCCAGTTTCCCGCAATGATTCTTCTACGCATATTAAAAAACTCCTTTCGGGGAAGCCCCGTAACGTTTTATTTGTTTGAAATTGTTTTTTAGCTGACGAATTGCAAGTTGTTAGCAAGCCCGTGAGCCAAATTATCTTATATTTGCTTTTGCGCTTTCCTGTCGGATTTTTTCGTAAACCACCACGGCAGCAGAAACGGACGCGTTGAGCGAATTAACCTTTCCGAACATAGGGAGAGCAACCACTCCGTCGCAAACCGATTTTACGCGCTTGCCCACTCCGCTACCTTCTCCGCCCACTACGATAGCCACGGGCCCGGTAAGGTCGGTTTTGTAAATGTCACCGCCGTCCATATCCGCGCAGTACACCCAAATTCCCTGCTTTTTGAGCTCCTCAATGGTGTCGGAAAGGTTAGTTACCTTGGCAACGCGCATATGCGCCGCCGCTCCTGCGCTGACCTTGATTACGGTGTCGTTTACGGTAACGCTGCGGTGACGCGGAATTATTACTCCGTGCACGCCCGCGCACTCCGCCACTCTAAGAATACTGCCCAAATTGTGCGGGTCTTCGATTCCGTCAAGAATCAAAATAAACGGAGTTTGCTGTTTTTTTGCGGCGCAGTCCAAAATATCTTCCACTTCGCAGTACTTGTAGTCGGTAACCTCGGCAATAAAGCCCTGATGACGCTTGCCACCGCACTCCTTGTCCATAATCTCTTTTTCGCGGAAAAAGATTTTTATATTACGGCTCTTGGCGTCGGCAATAAGTCTTTCTGCGCCTGCGTCACGCAAACCTTTTTGCACAACGAGTCTGTCAATGGTTATTCCTGCTGCGAGCGCTTCGGCTACAGCGTTTCTTCCTTCTATCTTCATAAATTATTCTCCGTATTTTTTTACCGTTTGGTTTTGGTAAACGTCAAATCGTATAGTGTAGTCGCCCGCCTTGATTTCTTCGCCCTTGGTTGCCAAAGTCCAGCCGTCCATCTCGTCAAGATTGTCAAAGAAAACCTCAGCGCCTCCGTCAGCAAAAACTTTGGTAACGTAAGCCTTTTTGCAGTACGGCAAAAGCTGATGATAGATGCTCGCTCCGCCCACTACGAAAATATCTTCGTCGGCGTAATCTTTCAGCGCGCAAAACAGCTCGTCGAGGTTAGCAACCGCAATTACGTCCTCGTCGGTGTGTCTGGTCACTACCACGTTAACTCTGTTTTTCAGTGGCTTACCACCCGGAAAGGAGCGCAAAGTGTTTCCGCCCATAACCACGACCTTGCCCATAGTGGTCGCGCGGAAATACGCCATATCCTCTTTTATGCTAAAAAGCAGGTCGTTATTTTTGCCGATTCCCCACTTTTCGTCTACTGCTACGATAAGATTCATATCCTTCTCCCTTTTTCCTCTTTCTTTTCTTTGGAAAAGAAAAGAAAGCAAAAGAAACTTGAGCTTCTTCTTTATTAATTTACTTTATTTCTCGGTCGCAATGCCCGCCGTACGCCAGTACCGCTAGCACTACACTGCAACTTCTATCTTTTGGTTAAGCGCGTCGCACTCATAATTTTCGAGAACGAAGTCGTCCACCGTAAAGTCATAAAAATTCTTTACGTCCTTGTTTATTATTAACTTCGGCGCGTTGAACTGTCTATTTTCTCTTATAGATTTATACACCTCGACGTGACGGTCGTAAACGTGAGCGTCGGCAATCACGTGCACGAATTCTCCCACCTCAAGCCCACTCACCTGCGCCATCATGTACACCAGCACCGCGTACTGAATAACGTTCCAGTTGTTTGCCGTAAGCATATCCTGCGAGCGCTGATTCAAAATTGCATTAAGCTTGTTGCCCGTTACGTTAAAGGTAACCGAGTAGGCGCAAGGGTAAAGATTCATCTCGGACAAATCCGCATGGTTGTAAATGTTGGTAATGATTCGGCGGGAGTGTGGGTTGTTTTTTAGGTCAAACAGCACTCTGTCCACCTGGTCGAACTCGCCCTCTTTGTATTTATGCTTGACGGACATCTGATAGCCGTAAGCCTTGCCGATACTGCCGTTTTCGTCCGCCCACGCATCCCAAATGTGCGAGCCGAGATCGTTGACGTTGTTGCTCTTTTTTTGCCAAATCCACAATAGCTCGTCCACGGCTGCGCGAAAGTTAATTTTGCGAATCGTGAGTATCGGGAACTCTTTTTGCAAATCGTAGCGGTTGACGATACAAAACTTCTTGACCGTGTGCGCAGGAGTGCCGTCCGTCCATTTTGGGCGAACGTCGTACTCGGTGTCCCAAACACCCTCTGCAATTATCGAATCCATATTCTCAATAAAAATACGATCTGCTCTCGCCATAACCTTTTCTCCTCTATTCCGACGCTTGTCGGCGATAACCCGATACGTACGCTTCCCGCGTATCTTATCGCATTATTTTTGCGTATCTTCTTTGAAATTCAAACTTGCCTCAAGAAGTTCTTCCAGCCTTTCGTGCTCTTCCACCAGCTGTAAAAAACCAAAAACTCCCTCTAGCGCCGTAGCACGTTTGTAGTCAGACAGCGTTGCGCTTTTTGCCTTGTTGTTGACGTGGGCGTTGCGACAGCGACGGGCAACCTCCTGCTCTTTTTCCGTAAACGTGGGCAAAAGGTACTCGAAGATTTTCGCCTGCGTAGTCGCTCGCAAAAAGTAGTTGGCACGTTTTGTCAACTCCCCCGTTTTGAAATCGTGGGCTTGTACCAAATGTTGTTTTATGTACAATCCGTAGACCGCGTCACCAACAAACGCCAAATTGAGCGGACTGAGTTGCAAAACCTCGTTCTCTTTCATAATTTACAGTATACCATATTGCTAAAATTATTGCAAGAAAACGCAGTAAATAAAAGGAATTAAAAAATGCGCGTTTTTGTTAGCGCGCATTTCGTTGCGACCAGCAACTTGCCGTTTGTTTTTGTCCAGACTTACGATTCCTGATTGTTGACCATATCATCAGGCGCAATCATCTCATACTCGGCGGTGGAAAACGGCGCGTCGTCGGTTACGCCCGAGTCAAAGGTCTTGTGGTTTTTGCCGGGCAAAAGCTTTTTTATGCTCTTGTCCATAGAAATATCGGGGTTGTGCGAATTGCTGTTACCTTTTTTATTTTTCATAAAAATCTCCTTTTTGGTAGTGTGCCTATTTTTGATTGCAATAATTCATACAACAAATTTCGACCTAATGCGGTTTTTTGTAATTTTGTTTCGACAAAATCTTTCTCTTTCACCCAAAATCCCGTTAAAAACCAAAATACCCTACGATTTCTTACAAATTTTGCACTTGCCCTGACTTTTGGCGCGGTGTTATAATTGATGCGTAACTAAAATTACGGCGAAGGCACTGGCGGGCGAAAATTCCCGACGCTGTCACCGAGGAGGAATAGATTATGAAAACAAGAATTTTGCTAGTGGACGATTGCGTGGAATACACCGACAAACTATGCGAGCACTTTGCTTCGTCTGAAAAAATAGAAATAGGTGCGGTGGCGCACGACGGCAAGCAGGCTTTGGCTTTGCTCGAGCGCGAAAGGTTTGACTGCGTGGTGCTGGATTTGGTTATGCCCGTGATGGACGGGTTCGCGGTGCTGGAAAGATTCAAAAAGGACAACACAAAAATTATCGTAGCGTCGGCGCTGAGCCAAGACGTCTTTATTGCCAAGGCTATGAATCTCGGCGCGGACTACTATATGCTAAAGCCGTTTGAGGCGTCGGAGCTGGAAAAAAAGATTGTCGAGGGCGCAAAAACCGCGGTACGTACCTCAAAAAACCGTTCACTCGAGGAACGCATCACCAATATTTTTATTACCGTAGGCATCCCTGCGCACATAAAAGGCTATCAATTTTTGCGCGAGGCTATTAAGATGGCGATAGACAACCCCGACGTAATTAACAGCATTACCAAAAAGCTGTATCCCGAGGTCGCCGAAAGATTTTCGACAAGCCCGTCAAAAGTTGAACGTGCCATACGTCACGCCATTGAGGTCGCCTGGAATCGTGGAAAAATCGAAAACATAAATTCGCTGTTTGGCGTAAGGGTGTACAGCCACAACGAAAAGCCGACCAACGGTGAGTTTATTGCGCTCGTCGCCGACAAAATGCTGCTCGAGTCGGTGTAACTGCGTATTGAATAAATTTTGCTAAAAGATACGTCTTACCTCTCTTTTTATATGGATTTAAATTAAGGCTCTGTCGCAAGAAACGGTTGATTAGTATTTATCGGTTTGGCGAGAAATTCACAAGAAAGACTAGTATTCTTACGAGGGAGCGTACCTGCAGGGTACGTGACTAAGTAAAATACGACGTATTTCGTAGTGATTTTCCGCCAAAATTCAACCGAGGATTGTGACAGAGCCTAAATTAAAAAAGCACATTTAATCGTTTTGACTAAATGTGCTTTTTTTTGTAGATTGCTTTTATTTGTTATAATATTCCTCAAACAAGTCGTTTGGCGTACACTCTAAAATATCGCAAATTGCTTTTAAATTTTCAAACTTTATGCTTACTGTCTGATTATTTATTATCTTGTTAAAGTTTTGGTAGCTTAAACCTAATTGGATATATAACCAATACTTCGTTTTTCCTTTTTGCTCTAATATTTCTTTTATTCTCAATTTCATAGTTTACTCCGACATTATATATTGTCTACATTGTATACTGTTAAAATGCTTAACAAATAGATTTGTAGATTATATAGTGTGTACATTATATAAGGATAAGATTTAAACAAAAATATTTTTAACAAATCGGTAAATTTGCAAGGCTCCAAAGCATTAGGCAACTTTCTATTCGTTTTCAAAAAGTGGGGTGGAAAAATATCTTTCAGCAGTATCGGGCAAAACGGTAACCACGGTTTTTCCTTCTCCCAACTCTTTTGCAAGTTTTTTTGCTGCCGCTACGTTTGTTCCCGAGGAAATTCCGCACATAATTCCCTCCTTGCTTGCCAAATCACGAGCCGTTTGCAAAGCCTCCTCGTCCGAAATTACGCACACTTTTTCGAATATTTCGAGATTGAGCACGAGCGGAATAAGTCCGTCGCCTATCCCAAGCTGAATATGCGAGGTAACCGTTCCTCCTGCCAAAATCGCTGCGTTTTCCGGCTCGACCGCCCAAATTTTTATATTCGGATTGAGCGCTTTCAGCACCTCGCCTATTCCGGTAATCGTTCCGCCCGTTCCTATTCCGGAACAAAATCCGTCTATTGGCCCTGCCACCTGCTCCAAAATTTCCAAGCCGGTGTGATGCCTGTGCACCATAGGATTTGCTGGGTTTTCAAATTGCTGGGGAACGAAAACGTTGGGATTTTTCGCTTTCATTTTTAGCGCAAGCCTTAAGCATTCGTCTATGCAATCACCTATGTTGCCCTCGTCGTGAACGGTGATAACCTCCGCGCCGTAATGCCGTATGAGCTTTCTTCGCTCCTCGCTGACTGAGTCGGGCATAATTATAACCACCTTGTACCCCCTAACCGCACCGACTAGCGCAAGTCCTATGCCCTGATTTCCGCTTGTTGGCTCTACGATTATGCTGTTTTTGTTGATTAAGCCCTGTTTTTCCGCCTCGTTTAACATATTAAGCGCAGTTCGGGTTTTTATCGAGCCGCCCACGTTGAGTCCTTCGAATTTAACCAAAATATCCGCGCTTCCCTTTTCGGTAATTTTATTTAGTTTTATTATCGGAGTGCGTCCGATTGCCTGTAAAATGTTGTTGTATATCATAATGTCATTATATTCCTTTTCCGTTCTTTTTTCTTATAAAAAAGCCGTGAACAACAAACTTTCACGGCTTTCGTTTTGCTTTACTTTTACGGCTGATTTAGAACGTCCAATCTCCGTCCTTAAAGATAACCATTTCTTTGCCGTCCTCGGTGGTGGCGGTGATAGAAAGGTCTGCCGTTCCTACCATAAAGTCTACGTGCTCGAGAGAGTTGTTAATTCCCTTTTCCAAAAGCTCGTCTTTTGTCATATTGAGTCCGTTCGTATAACAGGCAGGGAAGCCTCTGCCAATAGCAAAGTGACAGCTTGCGTTCTCGTCAAACAAGGTCTTGTAGAACAAGGTTTTGAGATTTTGGATAGGCGAATTGTATCCTACCAAAGCGATTTCGCCGAGATAATGAGCGCCCTCGTCGGTTTCGATAATACCCTTTAATACATCCTGACCTACTTCTGCCTTGTAGTCTACTATACGGCCGTTTTTGAAGGTAAGCGAAAATTTGTCCACGATTTTTCCGCCGTGAACGAGAGGCAAAGCCGACACCAAAGTACCCTCTGCAGTCATGCGATCAGGGGTGCTGAATACTTCTTCGGTTGGCATATTTGCGGTAAACGGAACGCCGGTGGAGCTGAGCTCAACCGCTCCGGTAAAGATATAGCCCTTTGGCATACCTATACTAAAGTCAGTTCCGATACTGTTTTTGTAGTGGAACTTAACAATTTTTGCGTTGTTGAGAATATCGCTACGCTTTTTGAGATTATTCTCGTGCTCTTTCCACGCTGCAATAGGGTCTGGGGTATCAAGACGCATAGTCCTTTGCACGTGATCCCAAAGCTTTTCGAGCGCAGCCTGAGGCTCGAGGTCAGGGAAAATTTGCTTTGCCCAAGCCTCCTGCGGATAGGCAACGAGACACCATCTCGTCGTGTTGGTGCTGGTGCTCTCGCGGAAACGGGTAAGCGCCTTGCTGCTCGCTCTGCCCACCTTGGTAATAAGCTCCGCGTCAATTCCGTTCATAATGTCCGGATCGTCGGAGATAATGTTAACGTAAGCGGATTTGTTGTCGATTATGTAATCTCTGGATGCAACTACCCAATCAGGAACTTCAGTAAGCGTTGCCTCGTCCTGGTACAAGTAGCCAAGTCTAGAAAGCTTGTCGTGTCTCCACAAA
Organism: Clostridia bacterium; assembly: GCA_017396125.1. Lineage (GTDB taxonomy): Bacteria > Bacillota > Clostridia > Christensenellales > Pumilibacteraceae > RGIG1965. Next base: position 6,576 of record JAFQMX010000030.1, on the reverse strand, counting down.
ACCATAACCTTGCGCGCGCCTGCCTTGTAAGCCGCCTCGGTAATTTCTTCTACGAGGTCCGCCGCAATAATAGGGGATGCGATGGTAAGCATTTCGCCCTTTGCGAGGTTAACACCCTGACGAACGACGAGTTCAGCGTACTGTTTCAATTTTTTATCCATAATATTTCTCCTTAATCAAGTATCAATTTTCGTCTTGTATCAGCTTTCTTAATTTGCTCATTCTTCTGTCCAAGTCAGCACTGGTATCCGCGCAAACAAGCAGCTCTTGCGCCATTTCCTTTGTAAAATCTGTGTCCTTTTTGTAGCGCATTTGATGCTCAAGACTTGCCCAAAAATCCATTGCTATGGTACGCAATTGAATTTCCACCTTCATCTCCCTCTTTTCGTTAGCAAGAAAAATCGGGATGGAAATTATAAGGTGCAAGCTGCGGTAACCGTTGGCCTTTGGGCTTTGGATATAATCCTTTTTTTGTATCAGCGTTACGTCGTCTTGACTGAGCAAAGCGTCGGCAAGCATATAAACGTCCTCGATAAACGAGCAACAAACTCTTACTCCGGCAATATCGTTAAGATTTTTTTCCACGGTCTCTATACTAAGCGCCCACCCGTTTCGCTCAATCTTTTCCATAATCGACTGCGGAGTCTTTAAGCGAGTTTTGACGCTGCTTATCGGATTTCGGTCGTGCCTAATCGAAAATGCCTCGTTCAAAACGTTAAACTTGGTTTCTACCTCCATAATGGCGCATTTATAATACGACATCAGCTTAATAAAGGTGAGTGAATTTTCTTTGGCTTCTCCCGAAAAGCCCCTTTGCTTTAACTGAGCAAACAGAGCATGAATCGTCGTCTGTTTTTCTTCCACAATAATTTCCTCGCTCGTTTAATTTAGTTTACTTCATTCTAAAAAACAAATCCTTGGTATTGCGCTCGGTAATTTTTTCTACGTACCAAAATTCCTTGCCCCTAAGTTCTGCCAGCCTTTGTATCGTGTGTCTAACGTAACGAGGTACGTTCAACTGTCCTCGATACGGCTCGGGCGCAAGATACGGACAATCTGTTTCTGCTAGAAGTCTGTCCTCGGGAACGATTTTTGCTACCTCCGCTGTCTTTTTTGCATTTTTGAAAGTAACTGTGCCGGATAGCGAAATATAAAACCCCATATCAAGATATTTTTTTGCTGTTTCTACCGAGCCCGAAAAACAGTGCATTACACCGCCCTTAACCAGCTTGTTACGATTTGCTACGATAATCTCTAGCATATCCTCATAAGCATCGCGAAGATGAAATACTGCCGGTAGTCCAACATCTTGTACCAATTCAAGTTGACGACACAGCCAATACTTTTGCTTTTCTCTATCCGTATCGTCGTAGTGATAATCTAGACCTATTTCGCCAACCGCCACGACCTTTTTGTGCGAACAAAGTTTTTTTAACTCGTCCAAATCGGCGTCAGTCATACCGCCTACGTCGGAGGGATGCACGCCTACCGTGGCGTAAATATCGGGGTACGTGGTCGCAATTTCGACACAACTACGGCTAGTTGGCATATCATAACCAATGGTAACAAGCGCGTTCAACCCGTCGGATTTCATTTGCTTGGCTGTAGCCTTTGCATCAATACGCTCGTCCGTCAAATGACAATGTGAATCTATCATAACCTTATTTCTATTAATTTTATTTTACTCAGCACCTGCGTTCTAGTTGCTAGGCTCGAGATGGGTTAGCCTACCTCTACACCGCTAGGAACTTTAACCTCTGGCGAAACGAGAACGATTTTGTCTCCGTCGCTCGCGCAAAGCACCATGCCGCAGCTCTCAATTCCTCTGAGCTTTGCCGGCTTGAGATTAGCAACGAGCACAACTTGCTTGCCTACCATTTCTTCTGGAGAGTAGCTCTTTGCGATACCGCTGACAACGGTGCGGATTTCGTCGCCAAGCTTAACGGTAAGCTTTAGGAGTTTTTCTGTCTTTTCCACTTTTTCGCAAGCGATAACCTCTGCAATCTTGAGCTGAGTCTTGAAAAACTCGTCTATAGTAATATATCCAACCTCTTCGGTCTTAGGCTCGTCTTTCTTTTCTTCCTTTTTAGGTTCTTTTACCTTAACCTCAACCTTGTTCTCTTCCATATTGCCTCCGGATAAAAATTCAAGTTCTTTTTTTACGTCCACTCTGGCGTAGAGAACTTTGTCCTCGCCGGTGGAATATTCTTTGATTGCGCCAAACTGCAAATTATCAAAATTTTCAGGAACGGAAAGTCCAAGCTCCTCAAAAATCATGCCCGCACCTTTTGTTAGGAACGGAGTGAGAAGCGAAGCGCAAATACGTATTGCTTCCAAAAGATTGTACAAAACTTCGTTAAGCTCTGCCGTCTTGCCCTCTTTGTTGAGTTGCCATGGCTTGGTTTCATCAATAAACTTATTTGCTCTGCCGATGGTGTCGAAAATTTCTTCGAGCGCCTTGGAGCAAGACAGCGAGTTGATTGCGCTGTCGGTTTTTGCCTTTAGCTCGTCCACGTACTCACCCAAAGCCGCTCTTTTGCTCGCAGTAACCTTTCCGCCAAAGTACTGTCTGCTCATAGCAACCGTACGCTTTACAAGGTTGCCAAGGTCATTAACAAGGTCGGAATTGTAACGGAGCAAGAACGCTTCGTCGGTGTATGCGCCGTCGCTTCCAAACGGAATTTCACGGAGCAAGTAGTAGCGGAGCGCGTCTACGCCATATCTCTCCGCCAGCACAAACGGATCGGCAACGTTGCCTTTGGATTTGCTCATTTTGTCGCCCGAAAGGAGCAACCATCCGTGCCCGTAGACCTTTTTGGTGACAGGCAAGCCCAACGCCATAAGAATTGCAGGCCAAATTATGGAGTGGAATCTTACGATTTCCTTGCCCACCATGTGAACGTCCGCCGGCCAGAACTTTTGCATCATAGACTCGTCGTCACTGTTGTAGCCGAGCGCGTTGATGTAGTTGGCGAGCGCGTCTATCCAAACGTAAATCGTGTGCTTTGGATCAAATGGAACTGGGATACCCCACTTAACCGAAGTTCTGCTAACTGCAAGGTCGCTGAGTCCCTCGTCAATAAAATTGTGCACCATTTCGTTGACTCTGGTCTTTGGCTCGAGAAAATCTCCGCTCAAAAGCAACTCACGAAGCTTGTCGGCGTATTTAGACAGGCGGAAGAAATAGCACTCCTCCTCGCTGTCAATAACCTCTCTGCCACAGTCCGGACATTTTCCGTCCACGAGCTGTGCCTCCGTCCAAAACGACTCGCACGGAGTACAGTACTTGCCCTTGTAGGACGACTTATAAATATCTCCCTGTTCATAAAGCTTTTCAAATATCTTTTGAACGGATTTTACGTGATAATCGTCGGTAGTGCGGATAAACTTGTCGTAGCTTATGTCCATAAGCGACCAAAGACGCTGAATATCTCCAACTAGCTCGTCCACGAACTGCTTTGGCGTTTTTCCGGCCTTGGTAGCGCGCTCGTGAATCTTTTGACCGTGCTCGTCAGTTCCGGTAAGGAAAAACACGTCGTAGCCCGACATTCTTTTGTATCTTGCGATAGTGTCACAGCAAGTAGTCGTATAAGCGTGACCTAGATGCCAGTTTCCGCTCGGATAATAAAGCGGAGTGGTTATATAAAAGGTTTCTTTCTTTTTCATAAAATCCCTTCCTGATAGATAATTTCCCTGCTATTATACTGCATTAGCGCAAAATTGTAAATAATTTTGACAAGTTGAGTAAAATTTTTATGCAAAATTATCGTTTTTAGTTAAACCGCACGATTTCTTTACTACTTTTCCGCCCGAAAATTTTTTATTAAAAAAAACACACCGTTATCTTGAGTGTGCTTTTTTTAAATTTTATAACGAGTATAGCTTTTGTTTCTCGTTTTTATTCCACGATTTTGATGGTTTTGATTACGACTGGAGTAGTAGGAACGTCGTCGAAGTGCATCCATCTACCGGTTGGCGTGGTGCTGATTTCTATCGCAACCTTTAGGCTTTCTTCGTCGGTAACTCTGCCAAACGCTGCATACTGTCCGTCGAGATACTCGCAAGGTGCTACGCAAATAAAGAACTGGCTGGACGCCGAATCCTTGACCATAGTGCGTGCCATAGAGATTACACCCGGCTCGTGGCTGAGGGTGTTGTTTACTCCGTTTGCGATAAATTCGCCCTTGATGCTCTCCGCAGGCTTTTGAATAAGCTCCTCGCCAAACTCGAATCCACCGCCCTGAATCATAAAGTTAGGGATAACTCTATGAAAACAAAGTCCGTCGTAGAAATTTGCGTTTGCTAGCTTTTCGAAATTCGCTACGGTAATAGGCGCAACGTCCCTGTAAAGCTCAAGATTCATTACTCTGCCGTCATTAAGTTCGATAACTGCCTTTACAATATTTTCCATAATTCTATTCTCCTACAAATCTTATTTAGTCGACGGACAAGGTTTTTTGTGTACCGCAAAATCCATCTCATCTGCCACTTGTGTACAAAATTTTTACATACGTCCCCGCGATTATACGTCCAAAAGAACTATTTCGCCCTGCTCACGCGTCTTATTCATATCAATAACGCGTTGATTTTCTGAACCGCGAAAGTTGAGCAAAAGATTCTTTTTGTCTTGCTCAAATCTTCCGTCCACCAAAACGTCGGTGTATTCCAAGAGAGTATCCACTGCGGAATTTTGCTCCGCTTTTGCCATCAACTGCTCGTAAGTATATCCCGAGTAGCACCAAAGATTGAGCCCGTTTTGTCGTAGCCACACGGCAAGCTCACTAAGCGCCTCGGCTTGCTCGAAAGGCTCGCCACCGCTAAAGGTCATGCCATCAAGCAAAGGATTTCCTTTTACCTTGTCGGTGATTTCGCCCAGCGTTATTTCATAACCGCCTGAGTAGTCGTGAGTGTGCGGATTGTGGCAACCCTCACAGCGATGCGGACAACCTTGGGTAAACAGCGTCATGCGTATGCCCAGCCCGTCCACCACCGAATCGTTTACGATTCCTGCGATACGAAGCTTAGTTTCTCTGTTCATAATTCTCCTTTTTTACAAAACGAAAACTGTGTCTTTTGACAAATATTCTATACTAAAATTTCGATTTTGTAAATCAATATCACCGCTTCTTTGCAATTTTGCACGAAAAAAGGGAAGCCGTTACGCTTCCCCTCTTGTTTGTGAATTAAACCAACTCGATAACAGCCATTTCTGCGCTGTCACCTCTTCTTGGTCCCATCTTAAGAACGCGGGTATATCCGCCGTAGTTACCTACGTCTTTTGCTCTTTGATCGTACTTAGGAGCATACTCGTTGAAGATCTTCTCTACGAGAGGATGCTTAACGTTGTGAGTACGAGCTCTGAAAGAAGTTGCGGATTCCTTTTCCTTGCGGAGTTCAGGAATATCATAGATGAAACTCATAATTGCTCTACGAGCAGCAAGCTTCTTAGCGCCGTCGTTGATTACCTCAACCTTAATGTCCTGTCCCTTGTCGTTTTTACGGGTTTCAACCTTTTTAACGGTATCAAGATAGGAATTAATCGCTTTGGTAAGAATTTTTTCGGTTTCTCTCTGCACTTCTTTAGCGCGCTCGAAAGTAGTTTCTATTTTTCCGTACCACAAGAGAGTAGATACCTGGTTGCGCAAAAGCGCCATTCTCTGATCGGTAGGTTTACCTAATTTTCTCTGTTCCATTGTAAATTCTCCTTAATCTTCGCTACGTTTAAGGTCCAAACCGTAGCTATGCAATTTGCTGATTACCTCGTCGAGAGATTTCTTGCCGAGATTACGAACCTTGAGCATATCGTCTTCGGTTCTCTTGGTCAAATCTTCGACGGTGTTAATATTTGCTCTCTTTAGGCAGTTCAAGCTACGCACCGACAAGTCCATATCTTCTACGGACATTTCCAAAACCTTCTGCATCTTGTTTTCTTCGTGACTGGTCAAAATATTTTCGCCCGAGAAAGCGTCCGACAAGTTTACAAAAAGTTTAATATGTTCTTCGATGGCCTTTGCTGCCAAACTCAATACGTCTTTTGCCGAAAGCGAACCGTCGGTTTTTACCTCGAGGGTAAGCTTGTCGTAATCGATACTCTGTCCTACGCGGGTGCTCTCTACCGAGTAGCTTGCTGCCCTGACAGGAGTGAATATCGAGTCAATAGGAATATAACCGATCGGCCTATTTGCGTCCTGGTTCTTTTCCGCAACGACGTAACCTCTGCCCTTGCCCACGGTAAGCTCCATAATAAGACGTGCTTTTTCGTCCAAGGTGCAAATATAGAGGTCTGGATTGAGAATCTCAATTTCCGGATCAAGCTCGATGTCGGCAGCAGTTACGATGCCTGGCTCGGTACGCTCGATACGAAGAGTCTTTTTGAGATCTCTATCTGCATAATTCGCTTTGAGGTTCAATCCCTTGAGGTTTAAAATAATTTCAGCGACGTCTTCTTTGACTCCCTTTATGGTACTGAATTCGTGACTAACGACTTCGATATTGATGCCTACTACTGCGGCACCGGGCAAAGCGGAAAGAAGCACACGTCTTAGAGCATTTCCTAAAGTAATACCGTAACCACGT
>JAFQMX010000029.1 GCA_017396125.1 Clostridia bacterium | reverse complement strand
GAGCTCATCAAGCTTGTCGTAGTAGCCCGCTTCCTTTAGAGTCTGACGCTCTACGTAATAGCCGTGCATCGAAAAGGTCAGCCAAAAGGTCATAAACTGCTCGTTTTCGGTAACCGACGGAAACATTTCACCCTTCATTTTTTCCATGGTGATGCTGTCGAGAGTACGCTCCCCCACTCCCATTTCATCAGTAATCCAGGTATTGTCTACCCCAAACTTCTCCATTTTCTCGATGCCCACAAGCTCATCAAATCCCACGCTCTTGTGCAAAGTATCGCGATTATAAAATGTTGCAGTGTTTTGGTGAAAGGACTTTAACTACTTTACCGTATTACCGTTTGCCTCCGCCTCGCTACGAAAAAGATTAGGTAGCGAAAACGGATATTTGTTATTTTCAAAAGAGTAGTTGGTATATTTTCCCGTAGGGTTAGTGCCTAGAAGCGACAGCATCTCGGCGGTGTCTGTCTTTTCTCTTTGATAAAAGTTGGACAAAATAAGGCTCTGCTCTGCAAGCGCAGTGAGATTAGGATAAAGAATTTTCGCCGTTTCATAGTCGTACCAATCGTTGTAATATGGGTACCACTCCCACGATTCCACCAAAATGTAAACCAAATTATTGCCACGGCTAACGCCAAAATATTCACTGGTCTCGAGCTGTTTTTCAAACAACTTTTGCTCCATCATTTCGTAATCGTCGCTATCCACGGTAACCTGCATATACGGGCTGGACAGCGCCTCGTAAATGGTGTTTGCCGAAACGCCTATCTGCTGGTATCTGCCACCGTGATTATCGTAAAGGTAAGAAATATATGAGTCGTCGCTGTTTTTTGCGTCCACAAACGGAACTATCGCAAGCCCCAAAAAGAACACACCGCACAAGGACAGCGAAATTATCGTACGCAATTTTTTTAATCTCTTTTGCTTGTTATGAGCAAGCATGATTCTGCTCTCGTCGTAAGTTTCTCCGTTGATAATTTGCGGACGCTTATCCATAGCTTCATAAGCCTTTTTTTCTCTATGCAAACAGTATCCACATACTACTGCGTATCCCACGATGCAAATAAGACAAGGAATAACCAGCCCCGGCTCAAGAACAACCTTTTCGAGCGTGCCGCGCGCATCGAATCGCTGACTTATCATACTCCACGAAAATTCAGTTCCGTTCATATAGTACAAAAAAGTAAAACCAACGAGCATAACAGACTGCAAGGTGATGAAAACCACCGCTACAATTAGCCTTGCAGGTTTACTTTTTATGGCGAAAAGCACGCTGACTGTAAACAAAAATAGTATCAAAGAATAAAAAGGCTTTGTCAAAATAGGCTTTTGTACGCCAACGAACCCGAGTGCAAGTAATTCCAAAATTACCGTGATGAGTGCATAGGCTATAATCATGTAATTGTCTTTCAAAATTCTCTTCATAAACTCATCCGTAAACTGTTAAATTTTATCTTATACATTTTAGCACGCAAATATTTCTTTTGCAAGAATAATGTGCAGAATTTGTCGTCAATATTTGCCGATAATCCAAAAAACCCGCATACGTCTGCGAGTTTTTTGACTTAATCCATGGCAGTAGCACTACCGAAAGATTTGATAAACTGAATTTTATATAGAGTATAATAAGCTCCGCCACGCTCAATCAACTGCTCGTGACTGCCTTCTTCAATAATCCTTCCGTCGCTGATAACAATAATTTTGTCGGCGTGGCGAATGGTAGAAAGTCTGTGCGCCACCATAAGCATCGTGCCCACTTTCATCATTTTTTCTAGCGAGTTCTGTATCAAAATTTCCGTTTCGGTATCGATATTTGCCGTCGCCTCGTCCAAAATCATTACCGACGGCTTGTGCACGATGGTACGTGCAAAGGACAAAAGCTGGCGCTGCCCTGCGGAGAAATTATTTCCCCTATCGCGTACAGGCTCGTCCAACCCCAGCGACAATCGATTGATAAACTTATCAGCATTTACGAAACGACAAGCTTCCATAACTTCTTCGTCGCTAACGCCCTCTTTTCCAAGCAAAACGTTGGAGCGAATTGTGCCGGAAAACAAAAATACGTCTTGCAGCATTTGTCCAAAGTGACTGCGTAGAGAAGATATTTTTATTGTACGAATATCCCGTCCATCAATGAGAATTTGCCCTTTTTGGATATCGTAATTGCGACAAATCAGCGACAAAATGGTGGTTTTTCCGCTACCCGTAGCACCCACGAAGGCTACCGTTTGCCCCGCCTCTACCTTAAACGAAACGCCTTTCAGCACCCATTCGCCCTGCTTGTAAGCAAACCAAACGTCTCTAAACTCCACTTCTCCACGAATTTCGTTCACTTCTTCCGCGCCCTCGTCGTCCACAACGTCCGGCTCTATGTCAAAGATAGTGAAGATTTTTTCCGCCGAAGCGAACGCCGATTGCAACCAGTTAAACTGCTCGGCGAGGTTTTGGATAGGGTTGTAAAATTTGTTTATGTACGAGTAAAAGGTTACGACCAGCCCGCTGGTTACGGTCTGCCCTAAAAACGAAAAGTCCTTTATATACCCCTTACCCGACAGGTAAAGCAGGCACAGCACCGACGAAACGTAAAGCATATATACTAGCGGACGGAATATTCCAAACACGTACATTTCACCGCGCTTGGACCTTCCCAGCGCCTTGTTTTTCTTATCAAAATCGTCTTTTTTCGCTTGCTCGCGGTTAAAAATCTGAATTATCTTCATGCCCGAAAGATTCTCGGACAAAAAGGTGTTCACGTCCGTCGTTCCGTCCTTTACCTTGCGGTACGCCTTTCGCAAGAACTTGCGGAAAACCACGGTAAACAGCACGATAAACGGCACGAAGCAAAGCACCATAATCGTAAGCATATAGTTTAGACAAAGCATCGCTACGAGCACGCCGATTACGATAAAGAAGTTCTTGACCAAATTGACTATAATATTGGTGAACATCATCGAAATTGCCGCCGTATCGTTGGTCACGCGCGTCACGAGCTTGCCTACCGGAATGGAGCTAAGCTGGTTGTGCGACAAACTTTCGATATGCGCAAACAGGTCTTGTCTAATGTGCGAAATTATCTTTTGACCGGTCTTTTGTAAGATTATCGCCTGTACGTATGTGCAAATTAGCGACGCAATCAGCACCACGCCGTAGATTATTACCAGTCGAACGAGATGCGAAAGCGGAAAATCGTCCTTGATTATTTCCACGATTTCGCCCATGAGTATAGGCGCGATTATGTCGTACGAAACAGTAACGAGCATAATGCACAGCACCAAAACGAAGCTTTTCCAGTACGGCTTGGCATAGCGTAGCAAGCGCTTGGTTATCTCTCCGTCTTTCATGTTGCGGTCGAATCCTATCGCTTCCTTTTGCTTTCGTATGCTCATGTAAGCCATTATGAACAAAATTGACAGCACGCCAAGGACTGCGCCGATTATAATTATTGGATAATTCTCACGCACGGTGCACCTCCCCGCCCTCTCGGTGTTCGTCCTCCAGCTTTTGGAGTTCCACCATACTCTTGTAGTCGGCACATCTGACGCAAAGCTCGTCGTGAGTGCCCACGTCCACCACTTTTCCGTCGTCAATAAAGATTATCTTGTCCATATTCTCGACGGTAGAAATGCGGTGCGCAATCATAATCGTAGTTTTGTCGCCTCTGATTTCTTTGAGGTTTTGCAAAATTATCTTTTCGGTTTTAACGTCCACAGCCGAAACTGCGTCATCCAAAATCAAAATTTCCGCGTCTTTCATCAGCGCACGCGCTATGGAGATTCGCTGTTTTTGACCGCCCGAAACGGTAATTCCTCTCTCGCCCAGCACGGTTTCGTACCCGTCCTTAAACTCCGAAATATTGTCGTGAATGTCCGCCATTTTTGCCGACTCTATCATCTTTTGTCCACTCTTGTCGTCGCTTGCAAAGGAAATATTCGCACCTATCGTTTCGCTGAATAGGAAATTGTCCTGCGGTACGTACGCAATATGACGGCGCAACCACTCGATAGGCATAGAATTTACGTCGTGACCGCCCACGAAAAGTGTGCCGTCAGCCACGTTGTAGATGCGCAAAATCAAATCTACGACGGTGGTTTTGCCCGAGCCGGTCTTGCCCACTATGCCCACGCTCTCCCCGTCGCGAATATCAAACGACACGTTTTGCAAAGCGTCGAACTCAGCGCCCGGATGGCGGAATGTGAGATTTTTGAACTCGATTTCGCCGTTAACTTCTTTTTCCTGCACACCTAATCTATCGAAAACGTCAGGCTTTTTGTCCAAAAGCTCGCCGATACGCTCCAGCGACGCCTTGCCCCTAGAACGCTTTTCGATAAGCTGAGAAACCGCCTGAATCGGCCACACTATTGCAGTAAAATAGCCGATAAACTCCACAAGCTGTCCTGCGTCGAACTTGCCTTTCCACACGAGATAACCGCCAAAGCCCAAAATTATACAAACCACCGACTCCACGAAAAGCGTGGTGAGTACGGTGAGCAAAGTGGAGGCTTTGGTGTGCGCAACGTTGGTATTTTCATTGTTTTTATTGATTTTTCTAAAATTAGTTTGCTCGACGAGTTCCTTTACGAAAGCCTTGATAACCGATATTCCCGAAAAGGATTCCTGCGAAAAATCCGACATATCCGAAAAAGCCTTTTGCCTAGCGTCCCAGCGTTTCTTCAAATTATGCTCCATAACCGCGCCTATCGCAAACAAAAGCGCCATTGGAATAAGCGAAAGAAGCGTAAGCATCGGGTCCATAAGGTACATCTTTACAATAGCCATTGCGCCCAGCATAAGAGCGTCAAAAAACATCAGCACGCCCCAGCCGAAGCACTCACGCACGGTGTCAAGGTCGTTGGTAAACAGCGCCATAAGTCCGCCCACCTTGTTTACCTGATAAAACTCGTGCGAAAGATTTTTGCAATGGTCAAACATTTCTCCGCGCAAACTAGTTTCCATGCCGATAGCCGAGCCCAAAAAGCAAAGTCGCCACAAAAATCTTCCCGTAACTATGGTCGCAATAACGATAAGCATCGGAAAGCATATCTTGTCCAGCAAATAGTCCATATCGAAAGGCACGACCTTGTCTCCGCTCTTTACCGTCCCGTCGATAATTCCGTTGACGACGGTGCGGTAAAACTCAGGGATGTACAACTGCATAATATCCACCACAACGAGCGCCAAAATACCCGCGATAAACGCAGGCAAATAACGCAAATAATATTTGTTTAGGTGTTTTCCAAAAAGCAAGTTGATTTTCTCCCCAAGCGAGTGCTTTGTCACAAAAAAACGCTATCGTATGTGGCTTTAAGCGTCTCACTAACCAATATTATAGCACATACGCGCACATATTTCAACAATTTTTAGGACAAATTTTACGCGCTTACAAAAAAAAGAAAAGCACTGCAACGTTTTTGCTTTGCCGTGCCTTTTTAGTATCTACGCCTAACTTATAGCAACTTTCTCTTATATTCAATTTTGTGCTCAAAGAGCCCGTGCTTGCTACAAAAATAATAGATTTTTCCTGCAGGCATTTTGGGCAAGCGCACCGAAGGATCCTGCTCGGGATACAGCTTTACCGTCATAACTCTATCAAAAGTAACGTACGAAACAAAGCTCAAATAATGTGCCTTGGTCATTTCGTGGCTAAACTCGAGGTAGTAATCGTTTTCTATCTCGGTAATTTTTATTGCATGCTCTTCGTCCGGCAATTTTGCCTCTTGCGCCTGCAAGGGTTGTCCGCAACAAACTACTTGTGATTGCCCGGCAGTTTGCACCAAATTTCCGCAAACCGAACAAACGAAAAACTTAGTTCTCTTCATATTTCCGGCATCCTCCCCG
>JAFQMX010000028.1 GCA_017396125.1 Clostridia bacterium | reverse complement strand
TTTTTCCTCCTGATGATTGTTGACTCCAATACTGGGAGGTTTGTGCGAGACTGTATTTGCACTAACCTCCCAGTTAGAATACAATCTCCAGTGTTTTGATTGTTTTCTTCAAAAAGCAATCTCCTTTAAAATATTTATAATCAGGCCTTTTGGCAGATTATCTTTTAGATAAATTCTTATTTATCGGTGAGTTTATTATAACATAAAATAAAATTTGATTCAACTTGTTTTGCGTGGACAAAAGAAAACTCGGCTTGTTAAAAGTCGAGTTTTATAAGTTTCATATTTAAATCCCTATGAGAAGAGCGGTTATTCTCTTGCCTTTTTTATATTGTAATAATAAACATACCGCATTGCTTTTGGTCGCAAAACGGTTGTTTGTATGCGAAATTTGTGGTAGAATAATAAAAAAACAGCGGTTTGGCATGCGAAATAAAAAATGAGCAGACCAAAAAGCAGCTAACGGAAAAGGAGCGAATTGCTATGCAAAAAAAGATTTTGATTACGGGATTCGACCCGTTTGGCGGAGAAAAAATTAATCCGTCGTGGGAGGCGGTAAAGCTTCTCCCAGATTTCGTGGGCGATTACCAGATTGTCAAGCTCCAAATCCCTACCGTGTTTGGCAAGGCAGCGCGTACGGTTTTGGAAAAAGCACGCGAGGTCGCTCCCCACGCTATCGTGTGCGTAGGTCAGGCGGGTGGTAGAGCGGCGGTTACTCCCGAGGTTATCGGCATAAATCTTATTGAGGCGAATATTGCGGACAACGAGGGCAATCAGCCGTGTGGCGTGCCGGTAGTTGACGGCGGGGCTGCAGCGTATTTTGCAACGCTTCCCGTGCGCGAAATGGTAGCCAAAATCAAAAGCGAAAATCTCCCGTCGGCGCTATCTTTCTCGGCAGGCGCGTTTGTGTGCAACGAGCTTTTGTACACCTTGCTCCGTTCTTTCGACGGTACCAAAACCCGAGTAGGATTTATCCACGTTCCGTTTTTGCCCGAGCAGGCAAAGCCGGGAATCCCGTCCATGAAAATAGACGATATAGTCAGGGCGCTCACTCTCGCTTTGTCCGTATTGTAAAGAAATTTGGCATACGTGCCCGTAAATTCGCGACAAAAGCGCACGGCGGACGATTGCCACCAAAAATAAAGGTGTAAAATAACGTAATTTTTGCAAGGAGAGAATTTTGTACTCAGCAGATGAAAAATTTATCGATTACGCCAAAAGTGAAATGGGAGAGCAAGTCAAAGCAGGCGGGATAAAGGCGGTAATTTTTGATTTGGACGGAACGCTGGTGGACACGCTGGGCGACCTTACCGACGCAACCAACGAGGCTATGAAGGCTGTCGGCCATCCGTTGCACACGCGGGCTGAGGTGCGTAGCTTTATCGGCAACGGTATTCCCGTACTTATCAAGCGGGCGCTGGGCGACGACCAAAGCGGATTTGAGCGAGCACTGAGTGAATTTCGACGCTACTACGATTTGCACTCCACCGACAAAAGCGTGGCGTACGAGGGCGTGGCTCAGCTTTTGGCGTGGCTGACGGATAACGGTATCAAGACCGCCGTGGTCACCAACAAATATGATTCCGCGGCAAAAATCGTGACAAAAAAGACCTTGCCTCCACTAGACGCTGTGGTGGGAGTGAGCGAAGGAATAAACCCCAAGCCCGCACCCGACGGCATACTTCTTGCGCTAAAGCTACTGGGCGTTGAGCCGAGCGAGACGGTTTACGTTGGCGACAGTCAAGTGGACTGTGACACGTCGCAAAAATGCGGACTAAAGTTTATCGGCGCAGGCTGGGGATTTGGGTGCATAACTTCTTCGGTAATAGTCGCAGACACCCCTACCGAGATAATAAAGATTATCGCAAGTGCCAACTAAATTAGGCGCAAATTAATAAAAAACAAATTACGAAAAGCGTAAATTTGTCAAAGGATCGCGCGACTGACCGCAAAAATCAAGACACAAAGGAAAAAAGATGAAAATTAAGACGGATAGGTTGGTGCTTCTACCACTAACAACCGAATATTTGCTAGAGGCTCACGAGTTTTTGGGCGACCTCGAAAACACCCGTAGCACCAAGTATTTCCCCACGGATTCGATAGAAGAAACGCGAGAATTTTTGGCTCGGTGCGAGGCGGAATGGCAAAAAAATCTACCTACGTACCACGAATTTGCCGTCATTTTGGACACAAGCTTGGTCGGAAAGGTTAGCTTGTACTTGTCTGAGGATCGCAGTACGGGCAATATTGGCTGGATATTCAACAAGCGGTTTTGGGGTCGTGGCTATGCGCAGGAGGCGGCGAGTGCCGTGCGAGATTTTGCGTTTGGAGTGCTGGGCATAAATAAGCTCGTTGCCCGCTGTGACTATCGCAATACTTCTTCCATCACGCTGGTCAAAAAGCTGGGGATGAAATTCGAGTTTGAGGGAGTACGAAAAAATCGCTCCTGCCCGGATGAAATTCCCGAGTACAATTTTGGCATGGAAAACCCGAAATCAACATAATATTTCGCGGTTAATATAATAAATTTAGGCCAATGGCAAAACAAGACAAACGAAAAGAGCAAGTACAAATCGTGCTTGCTCTTTTTTATTGGGTTCTGCGTAAATGATTTTATTCTACTATTCGTTGACAACTTCTTCCACCCACGACCATTCCTTGTCTTCGTGCAGGAAGGTGAGGTATTCCGCCATGGTTTCCGGGGAGGAAACAGCGGTTTCGCTCAAAGCAATCGTGCCTGCTTGCCAATCGGTCGTTTTTGCAAAAGTTATTTGGCCAATCTTTATGCAACCGTTAAAGGCAAAGCTACCGATTTTTTCCACCTTGCTAGGAATATTAATCGCCTCGAGCATATAGCAGTCCATAAAGGTGTACGAGCCGATGGCAGTAAGATCGCTTGGCAAAACCATATTTACCAGTCCGTAACACGCCGCAAACGCTCGGTCGCCTATTTCCGAAAGAGTAGAGTCTTCGGCAAAGGTTACGCTGGTGAGAGTGGTACAGCCGTTAAAGGCAAAGCTACCGATTTTGGTTACGGAGGCAGGAATCTCAATTTCCTTTAGAGAGCGACAGCCCACAAAGGTGTAGTCGGCTATTTCGCGCAAAGAAGTGGACAACGTAACGGTTTTGAGAAGTGGGCAGGATGAAAACGCATCTTCGCCTATTTTGGTTATGGTATTAGGCAAAACCACCGAAGTAAGAATTTTACAGTTGCGAAAGGCGGCGTCTTGTATAACAACCAACTCGCTGTTTTTGGCGAACTTGACCGAAGTAATGGTGTCGTCACCCTCAAACGCGTTTGCCGCAATTGCCGAAACGGTCAAATCGTCGATTTTTTGCGGAATCGTGATGTCCTGTACGGTTTTTCCGTACTCGGTCAGTCCCGTAATTACGGCGACCTGCATTGTTTTGTCCAATTCAAGGACGTCGTAGGTAAAAACGGGCTCTTTTGGTTCGGCTGGCTCTTTGCAGGCGGTGAGCCCAAACGCGCCCAGCGCAAGCATTAGCGACAAAATCATTACGATAAATTTTTTCATAAAATTTCTCCTTAATATAAGTATATCACATACTTGCGCTTAAATCAATAAAAATTCAAAACTTGCGACAAATTTGATGAGATCGATAAAAACGCGGATTCAGGTCGAAAAATTCAAAAAAATTATGCAAATCGTCCAAAAACCAGCGAAAAATTATTTACATTATATTAAATCGGTGGTAAAATATAGTAAGTACATTTGTTTATTTCGGGCACTGCCCGTTAAAACGAAAATAAAATTTTTAACCCTTAAGGAGAATTAAAAAATGAAAATCGGTGTACCTATTGAGATTAAAAAGCACGAATACCGTGTTGGTCTTACCCCACACCATGCTGCAGCTTATGTAAAGGCTGGCCACGAGGTGTTTGTTCAGAAGGGAGCAGGTCTTGGCTCCGGCTATACTGACAAAGAATATATTGCTGCAGGCTGTGCAATTCTTCCTACTATCGAAGACATTTACGCAGAAGCAGAAATGATCATCAAGGTAAAGGAACCGCTCGAGCCAGAATATAAGCTCATGAGAGAAGGTCAGATCCTTTATACCTACTTCCACCTCGCTGCAGAAAAAGCTCTTACCGAAGCTTGCGTAGAGAGAAAGTGTATCGCAATCGCATACGAAACTATTCGTGACCGCAAGGGACAGCTTCCTTGTCTCCGTCCTATGAGTGAAATCGCAGGTCGTCTTTCCGTTCAGGAAGGCGCTAAGTACCTCGAGAAGCATTTCGGTGGACGTGGCGTTCTTCTCGGTGGCGTAACCGGCGTTCTTCCTGCTAACGTTCTCGTTCTTGGTGGTGCAGGTGTCGTTGGTCGTAACGCAGTTGCAATGGCTGTTGGTTTGCACGCTAACGTTACCGCTGTTGACGTTAATATCGATTCTCTTACCGAAATGGATACCTACTATGCAGGCAGAGTAAATACTCTTTATTCTACCGAAGCTGCAGTTGCTGAGCAGTTCCAAAAGGCTGACCTTATTATCGGTGCTTGTCTTGTTCCTGGTGCTGCAACTCCTCAGCTTATCCGTTACGAGCATCTCCCTCTCATGAAGAAGGGCGCAGTTATCGTTGACGTTGCTATTGACCAAGGTGGTACCTGTCAGTCTTCTCACGTAACTTATCATGATAAGCCAGTATTTACCGAGAAGGGTATCGTACACTACTGCGTAGGCAATATGCCTGGTTCCGTACCTTATACCTCTACTCTTGCGCTCAACAACAGCACTCTCCGTTACGGTCTCAATATCGCTAACAAGGGCTACAAGGCAGCGCTCAAAGAAGATCCAGGTCTTATGCTTGGTCTTAACGCTCATTCCGGTCACATCACCTGCAAGCCAGTTGCTGACTTCTTCGGAATGGAATACGTTGATCCTAACACCTTGTTCTAAGAAAAGGTTGGTAGCAAAAAACCGCTACCGTGTGCCCGCGATTTTGACAAAAAGCAAAAATTTCGGTGCATAAATCTTTGAAATCAATAATAAAAAATCGTCACTCTTTCGAGTGACGATTTTGTTTTTGTTGGCGTTTTAGTGACAACGGTTATTTTATAATTCCTATCAGGTTATTATAAGTATCCGGGAAAAACATAAATATTACTATTATTGCTATGCAAATATAAAAAATCAAACGGACGAGCAATGTTCGTTTCGAGACCGCTTCCATTCCCACGATGGCGACGAGAAGAAGCGAACCATAAGTTATGGCGATTTTCATAATATTCAAAACAGTAGCGTTTTCAATAAAACCCCATTGGGCGTTGGCGAGCGATAAAATATAAACGATTACCAAAAATATTGCTAGTATTTCGCCCAAAAAATCAAAAAAAGATTCAGATTGCTTTTTCATAATTACCTCCTATACTATAGAAATAAAGAAGCGCAACCGTTTATTGCGGTTACGCATAATTTATTTTTATAAAATTTCAAGCACAAGCTCAGTCAATAGATTAGAAGCAGATGAAAAAATTCATACTGAAGCAAGTTGCTTGATTTTTATCAGGCGCGCATAATACCCGTTTCCAAATAGTATAGGTAGTCGAGTAGTGGCTTGTTGCCGTCGCGCTCGGCATTTTGCGCAATCGTCATACCGTCGTAGGTGTCGGTGAGAGAAAAACCGTTGTTCATCAGATACTCAAACGCCTTTTTGCCGTTGTAATAAAAAGAACGGCAGGCTTGGCGCAAGTAATTAGGATTTTTCTTCAGCGGATAGCCCCAGCTTTTTAGCAGGTCGAGAATTTCGGTGTTGCCGTCGTAGATTGCTTTATTAAGCGCACTTTCCTGCGGTTCGATGCCGAGATTTTTGGACAAAATATACTTCAAAACCTTGTACTCTCCGCTGGCAACCGCAGTATCCAAGGTGGTTTGGCTAATCCAGTCGCGGTGGCGCTCTATATATTCCAAAATCGGCTCGTGTCCGTTGTTTATTATCTCAAAAATAACGCGCTCATAAACGCATCCCACGATATCGCGCGAGGTAAGACCGTATTTTGTAATGAGCAGGTTGGTTTTCGCCGCCTGCCCGTGAAGGAACATAGTGTTTACGTAAGGAACGAAATACGCCATATCAAAACCGTTTTTCTCTATGCAGTGGTCGATAAGCGCAAAAAACTTTTCTTCGTTTTTCTTGAAATTGCGGTAGTCGCAAATGGACGCTATGTAATTGACCGCCATAGGGTCTTGCAGAGCGCCGTGCTCGATAAGCTTGTAGATTATGCGGAAATTGACCTTTTTGGTGGCGTTGTAGAGAGGCTTGCTGTTTTGACTGCAAACCTCGGCACCCTCGCCGATAAGCAGTTCGATTTTAGAAACGATACCGTCGTCTTCGTCCATACGGCAAAGGTTTGCGAGCTCGCGATTGATGAGCTTCTGATGATTGACAGCGTCAATTTCAAGTGGCGAAAGTTTTGGCATAGTTCCTCCTCACAGTTTTTCCAAACTACTGTTTGTGTTGACATTATAGCACAAACCAAAAAAAAGCGCAACAATTTTTTTTGTTGCTAATTCCTGCGTAAGAATTATAATGGGAAAATTGTGGAGAAAGACGGCGTAACTTGGCGAAAATCAAAAAAATTTATGGCGAAATATTCAAAAAAACGAGTTTTACCACCGCCAAATATTGAAAAATAGCGGAATTTGTGTTAAAATTATCTTATGATACACGCAATACATCACGCAACCATAGATACGCTAAAGATGCTCCCCTTGCTCTTTCTGTCGTACGTTTTTATAGAAATTATCGAAAAGTTTGCTACGCCCAAATTGTCTACGAGAGCTTTTTCAGGCAAGCTTGCTCCCGTAGTGGGTGCAGGGGTGGGGCTTATTCCACAATGCGGTCTGTCCGTCGTCGCTACGAATCTTTTTTCAAAAAAGCATATTGCGCTTGGGACGCTTATGGCGGTATATATTTCCACCTCGGACGAGGCGCTACCTATCTTGTTGTCGAATCCGCAAGCGATAACCAAAATTTTTCCGCTTCTCGGCATAAAATTTGCGCTTGCGGTTGTCGTGGGGTACGTTGTAAACCTATTGGTTAGAAAAAAACAGTTGCAAGAAACTGACGGCACTATAGGCGGAGTAGGATGCCACCATCACGAAATTAGCGGTGATGCGCCCGAGCACACGCTGAAATCGTATATTTTTCATCCGCTGATGCACACGGCAACCGTCTTTGCATTTTTATGGGCGGTAAACATAATTTTTGCAATGTTGGTGCATTTTGTGGGAGATGAGAGAATTGCGCAGGTGCTGAGCGAAGTGGGAATTTTTGCGCCGGCAATTGCGGGAATCGTGGGGCTTATTCCCAACTGCGCCGCCAGCATAATAATTACCCAAATGTACTCGCTGGGACAAATCGGCTTGGGTAGCGCGGTGGCAGGACTGTCGGTCAGCGCAGGACTGGGTATCGCAGTGCTGTTTAAGCAAAACAAAAATTTCAGGCAAAACCTCGCCATCGTAGCCTTTTTGTACGCGATTTCCGTAGCTGTCGGAACATTGCTGGAATTAATTTTGTAAGTTAGTGGCGCGGGTTTGTCGCCCCTGCCCATACAGCATTGACAAATCGGAGCAAATATCGTATAATAAAAATCGGAGTAATTATGGAATACACAGCGCTTTACCGAAAATTCCGCCCTACCGATTTTAGTTCGGTTATCGGGCAGGAACATATCACGACAACTCTTATCAACCAAATCAAGACGGGAAGAGTTGCTCACGCGTATTTGTTTACGGGCTCGAGAGGCGTAGGCAAGACCACAGCCGCCCGTATTTTTGCGCGCGCAATCAACTGCACTGCCACTACCGACGGCTCGCCTTGTGGCAAATGCCCCGAGTGCAAAGCCTTGCAAAAAGAGAATTTGGATATTACCGAAATCGACGCTGCCTCCAATAACGGCGTGGACGACGCGAGAGAACTGCGCGAAAAGGTAAAGTTTCCGCCCGTCAACTGCAAGTACAAGGTCTATATTATAGACGAGGTTCATATGCTGTCCACCTCGGCGTTTAACGCGCTACTCAAAACGCTGGAAGAGCCTCCTGCTCACGCGGTGTTTATTCTTTGCACCACCGAGGCGCACAAGCTACCTGCAACTATACTTTCGCGTTGCCAAAGATACGATTTTAGATTAGTGGCGAGAGATAGACTAAAGGCGCTTCTCGGCGAAATCTACGACAAGGTGGGCAAAAGCTACGAGGACGAGGCACTGGACTATATTGCGTCGGCGGCAGAGGGCTCGGTGAGAGATTGCCTTTCTATCGCGGATTTGTGTCTTAATACTTCGGGCACTCTTACTGCAGGCGAGGTGCTTAACCTTATTGGTGCGGGCGACTTCGACAGCGTGTTCGAGTTAGTTTGCAAGATAGCCAAATCGGACTTTTCCTCGTCGCTCAAGTGCGTGGATGCTTTGCTCGCCAAGGGCAAATCCCCCGCTATCGTAGCAAAAGACGTTAGCAGCGTTGCGCGAGATATAATGCTACTCAAAACCGCGCCCGACCTTTTCCGTGGCACGAAAGAGAACAAAAACAAAATCGTTCGCGCCGAAAAGGATTTGTCGCTGGACTATCTCGTTACGGTTATAGAAATTTTTTCCGCGTTGGACGCGGAGCTTCGCTACTCCGTGTCGCCACGAATCGTGCTGGAAACGGCTTGTGTAAGAGCATGCAAGCTTGCGGTGGTGGATTTGTCGGCGATCAGCGAAAGGCTGGATAGGCTGGAGAAAAAAATCGCTTCGGGAGTGGTGCAATCGGTTGCGCCTGCTCCGTCGGTCGAGCCAAAGCAAGTACCGCAAAACGCGCAAAAGGTTTGGGGAAAGGTTATTACCGAGGTGCGCAAGAGCGAGAGCATGCGTATTCAGACGCTGGTGGGCAATCACAGCGACGTGGCAATAGCAGGTAGCACACTGGTCATCTACGCGAGCAACGAAAACTACCTTGAGTTTTGCGAGGACGCGGTAATTAACGCCATCTCCCGCGCGCTTTCGTCCGCCGGCTTTGATCTAAAAATTAAGATCGAAAAGAAGGTCGGCGAGATAGACATGGATGAGGAAATTATAAAAATCAAGCGTCTCGTGGGCAATAGCGTTCCCGTAAACATCAAGAGGTAAAACTTTTTGGTCAAAAATTTCGTGGTACGTATGCGGTATTTTTTGACCGTAAGAAAAGCAAAACACATTGGACTAATAAAAAATAGCAAAAATTAACGATAAAAAATTTTAGGAAAAACAGTCCGCGAAAAGCGGCAGGAGGAATATATGGCAAAGTTTAACGGATTCGGCGGTGGCGGAATGAACATGCAGGCTATGATGAAGCAGGCGCAAAAACTTCAGGAGCAAATGCAAAAGGCTCAGCAAGAGCTTGAAGAGAGCGAAGTAGAGGGAACTGCGGGCGGAGAGCTAGTTACCGTAACGCTCAACGGCAAAAAGCGTCTTTTGGCTGTGAATATCGCGCCGGAAGCAATCGACCCTGACGATATCGAAATGCTCGAGGACCTCATTATCGCTGCGTACAACGACGCTTACGAGCAGGCAGAGGAACTCGAGAAGGAGCTTATGCCGGGCGGGGCGGCAGGATTGTTCTAAAAAAAGGATTATTCTCAAAAAATGAAACAGCCCGAAAGTATTTTGAAGTTAATCAACCGTTTTCGCTCGCTCCCGGGAGTGGGCGCAAAAACTGCTCAACGTTACGCCTACGCCGTTATCGAAATGTCCGAGGCGGATGCAGTAGGCTTTGCAGACGACATAAAAAACGTCAAGGAAACGGTCAAGCTGTGCAAGCTTTGCGGTAATTTTACCGAGCACGACACCTGCGAAATCTGTTCGCTTCGCGACACGAGCGTTATTTGCGTTGTTGCTCAACCCAAAGACGTGGTTGCGATGGAGCGAATCGGCGGATACAAGGGCGTGTATCACGTGCTTCACGGCACGCTAAGTCCGCTTGACGGGCGCGGTCCCGACCAGCTTAATATCAAATCACTTCTCGGTAGACTAGACGGCGTAAAGGAAGTTATTATGGCGACCAACCCCGATATCGAAGGCGAGGCAACTGCGGTGTACCTCTCCCGACTCATCAAGCCTATGGGCATCAAGGTTACTAGGCTCGCGCAGGGAATCAGTATGGGTAGCGATATCGAGTACGCCGACGAGGTTACGCTCAGCAAGGCTTTTGAGGCGCGCACCGACATCTAGTTTTTTCGAGGATGTACCAGACTTTTTGGTTTGCGACAAAATAATACGAATTTCTTGCACCAAATTACGCGTTTTGTGGAATATTTGTAAAATTTCCAGCGTAAACTAAAGCAAATCACTTGACAATTCCTATACGCGTAGGGTATAATAAAATGCCATGACGCGGTGGGACGGTAGGTCGGCTCTTACGTAAGCACGAGCGTCAGCGAGTATAACCTGAACTTTTCGGGTGGAGCAAGTGAAAGCCTTGCAAATTAACTAAATATGCCGCGGGGTGGAGCAGTAGGTAGCTCGTCGGGCTCTTACGTAGCACGAGCGTCAGCGAGTATAACCCGAATTCTTCGGGTGGAGCAAGTGGAAGCCTTGCAAATTAACTAAATATGCCGCGGGGTGGAGCAGTAGGTAGCTCGTCGGGCTCTTACGTAGCACGAGCGTCAGCGAGTATAACCCGAATTCTTCGGGTGGAGCAAGTGGAAGCCTTGCAAATTAACTAA
>JAFQMX010000027.1 GCA_017396125.1 Clostridia bacterium | reverse complement strand
GTTTCCCCAAGCATCATAGCTACACTTTAGTCTGCTCTCTAACGCTCCGTCTACTAATTCTTTTATCTCTATTACGCTTCCCAAGCAGTCCGTCACGTACTTAAAGATTCTCTCTTCGTTTCCGCTCTTTACTATCATTGCCTCTATCCCCATTTTACCATAGATATACGTTATTTGCAAGAAGCAATAGATGATGGATATAAAAAAAAGGATATACACGCAAAGTAACTTTACGAATACATCCTATTCCATGGCAGGGGAGACGCGATTCGAACACGCAACCTACGGTTTTGGAGACCGCTACTCTACCGTTGAGCCACTCCCCTTCGCTCCTAGTATTATATTAAAAAAAACGGTATTAGTCAATTATTTTGGCGCTATCGGCAAAAATTATTTACTTTAAACATTTACAAAAATTATTTACTATAAACTGCCATTACGTCGTTGATGCAATTTCGCACGGCGAGCTTTGCATGCTCGTATGTCAACGCCCCCTGCAAATAAACGACGTACGGCTCACGAAGAGGCGAATCTGCGCTAAGCTCTATCGACGCGCCCTGCACGAAAGTTCCCGCAGCCATAATAACTTGGTCGGTATACCCCGGCATATCCCACGGGTATGGAACGACGTGACTGTCCACAGGCGAAGTTTTTTGGATGGCTCTACAAAATGCAATTACTTCGTCAGCATTAGCAAACTTTATCGAACGAACTATATCTCCTGCTTTGACGTCAGTTTTTGGCAAGACCTCGTAGCCAAGCTTATCAAATGCCAGTCCAAACAAAAGCGAGCATTTCATGGCCTGTAAAACCGTGTGCGGAGCCATAAAAAGTCCTTGATAGTAATTTTGATATCCCGCTGCATACGAGCCTATTTCCGTTCCCACACCCGGCGCAGTATACCTACTTTGGATTTTGTCCAAAAGGCACTTTTTTCCGGCTATATATCCGCCTGTATAGGCAAGTCCGCCACCCGGGTTTTTTATGAGCGAACCCATAATAACATCTGCACCGATTTGCAAAGGTTCAACCTTTTCCACAAATTCGCCGTAACAGTTGTCCACAAAGACTGGTGCCGAAGATTTGCTCTTGACAAGCGCAATAACCTTTTGCATACTGTCCATAGACAAGGCGTTGCGGTACTCGTACCCACGCGAACGCTGGATATAGATTATCGTGTGCGGCTCTGAAAGCTTTTTTTCGATTGCGCCATAATCGAACTCCCCGTCGGCCAACGCTACGCTATCGAAGTCTACACCAAAATCCTTAAGCGAGCCATTGCCCTCTCCCTTAATTACCGGCAAAAGCGTATCGTACGGAACACCGCTTATGCTGAGAATTTTGTCTCCGGGACGCAAAGCACCAAAAAGCGCAGTAGCAATAGTGTGCGTTCCCGAAGCAAACAATGGAGAAACGATTGCTTCTTCTGCCACGAAAATATCTTTAAAAAGATTGCAAAGAGTTTGGCGACCTATATCGTCGTAACCATACCCCGAAGTTGACGAGAAATGATTAAGCGCAACGCGATTATTTCTAAACGCTTCCAACACCTTTTCTTGGTTGAATAACGCGATATCTTCCAGTTGTTCATAGTAGTCTTTGAGTTCAATCTCACATTCTTTTATAAGCTGTTCGGTATTCATTTTACACCTTCAAAAATTCAGAAATATTTTGGTATAACGTGTCGTAATCTGTACAGTTAATCTCAGTTTTTTCAAACTTAAGCGAACGGATAAAAGTAAGTTGTCGTTTTGCGTAATGACGACTGTTAATTTTAATTTTTGCAATAGCCTCGTCCAACGTGATATTGCCATCAAAATACTCTACCAATTCCTTGTAGCCTATCGCCTGCATAGACTGCTTATCACGGAGATGATAAAAGCCTTTTGCCTCTTCTACAAGTCCGTCCCTTACCATGCCATCAACTCGCCTTTCTATCCTTTCATAAAGCACTTTTCTGTCGTCGGTAAGATAAATCAAATCATAGTCATAAGGACACTCGGATAGACTCGCAACTTCACTTTTCGGCTTACCCGTTATGAAGTAAATTTCCAAAGCGCGTATAAGTCGCTTCGTATCGTTAATAGAGATATTAGATGCGGATATGGGGTCGATTTTTTTAAGCTTTTCATAAATATACTCATCTCCCCTTTCTTCCGCTTCCCGCTTTAGTTCTTCTCGAATCAAATCATCCTTTGGCGCAGTTGCAAAATTAAATCCACCCAACAAAGCATTGAGATAAAAAACAGTACCTCCCACGATAACCGGCAATTTGCCCGCCGAAACGATTTCGTCAATCTCCGGCTTTACTCTTTCGACGTAATCTCCTACCGAAAACTCATCATCAGGCTCCACTATATCTATCATGCGGTGTCTTATGCCCTGCATTTCCGCTTGGGTCACTTTGCCCGTACCGATATCAAACCCTTTGTAAATTTGCATGGAATCCGCGCCGATTATCTCACCATTAAATCTTTTTGCAACCTCGACAGCAGCAGCGGATTTACCCACGCCAGTAGGACCTGTTATGATAACGATTTTTGGCTTTACACAATTCTCTTGAACCATTTTTCCAATTCCGTTTTTGTAATTTTAATAACTATTGGTCTGCCGTGAGGGCAAAATAATTCATTGGTGCTTGCAAGCTTTTCCAATATATAATCCACATCAAATTCAGACAAATCCATATTTGCCTTTACTGCAGCCTTGCACGCCGTCTGCATAACAGTGGACTTTATAAAATCACTTTTTGCAATCCTGCCGTTTTTTAGTACCGAAAGCAAATCGCTGACAAAAACCTGAAGATTCATTTGGCTCAAGCAAGCTGGAATCGAACGCAACGAATACGCGTCACCCGAAAGCGAATCAATTTCAAAACCACAATTTTTGAGAATTTCGGCGTGCTCGGAAAGTATTTCCGACTCCGAAAAAGTAGTGTCAAAAATGTATGGAACGAGCAATTCCTGAACTGCATTACTTTCATCTATTTCAGTCTTAAGTTCATCATAAAGTATTCTTTCATGAGCAGCGTGTTGATCAATCAAAAGCAACTCATCACCGCGCTGAAGCAGTAAATAGGTGTTGAAAAGCTTACCGACCGTAACGACTTGGGCAAGATATGCTCCATTTACTTTTTCGCTTATATCGCTTGCGAAAGATATTTGCTCCAAATTTTCCGTTGCTTCTTTAAGTGGCAAATCGCCAACTTTTTCATCAACGTCAGTAAACTCACATATGGCATCGATTTTTTTGCAGTTTTCTTGTCCATAAACATACCTATCGGGATTGATAGGCTTAACCTCTCGAACAAAGGACGAATACGGAGACTCGCCTATTTTTATACCGACACCCTTGGTAGAAAACGATTTTACTTCACTTTCACTTACCGCATAACGAGACGTAGAAGCCCCGCTCTTTGACGCTTCGTTTCCATTATTTTTATCAAAAAGCTTGATGGGTTCTTCATCAAAAATATCCGTATCGGCGTTTTCTATTTTCTTGGTTACGGCGGCAGGAATATTGAGATATTCTTTTATTTTCTCCTCTATTGCGCGTTTTAAAACGCCTCTTATACGCTCGGGCTGGACGAATTTAACTTCCATTTTGCCCGGATGAACGTTTACGTCCACCATATCGCACGGCAGGTCCACAAACAAAGTAAACACAGGAAACTGTCTAGTCATAAGATAGTCCTTGTAGGCGTAAAAGACCGCGTAGCCAATTTCATCGTTAATTATATAGCGTCCGTTGAGCGCAATAGTTTGATAAGCTTTGTTGTGCTTGGAATAAGCAGGCTTGTTTACAAATCCGCTTATTTTAAGATCGGGCTCGTCGACACTTATGAACATAAGATTGTACATCATTTCTCTTCCGTAAACACATATCATAGCAGACTCCAAGCCCTCGCCGCTCGAAGAATATACATTTTTTCCGTTTACCAAATATTTTACCGCTACCTTTGGAGTAACGAGAATAAGCTTGGATACCAGAGAGGTTATATCCGCTTCTTCGCTTCTCGGCACCTTCAAAAACTTTTTACGCGCCGGGATATTTTCGAATAATTGCTCGACAGTAACGCTCGTGCCTATGGGACAGCCCTTTTCACCCTCATCAATCTTTTTGCCGTTTTCATACACCATATAGTAACCAAGATCACTGTCAGCTGTTCTTGACAAAACGGTAACACGGCTAACCGACGTAATGCTGGCAATCGCTTCTCCCCTAAATCCCAAGGTCTTTATATTGCCAAGATCGGACAAATCACGAATCTTGCTCGTAGCATGTGCAAGAAAAACTTTTGGCATTTCTTGTCTTTCAATTCCATGTCCGTTGTCGGTAACCTTGATCATATCCAAACCACCGCGCAAAATTTCCACAGTAACGGACGTTGCTCCTGCGTCTATGGCGTTTTCAAAAAGTTCCTTTACCACTGAGCGAGGTCTGTCAACAACTTCACCTGCAGCGATTCTATTATAAATTTCCGGCTCTAATACATTTATCCTCATTGTAACTCCGCTTTCTCCTTTAGATCCGCCAAAATATCGTATGCTGCCCTAGGGCTAATGTCGTCCATGTTCAAATCCTTAAGCACGGTTATAATCTCATTACTCTTTTGCGAGCCAAACATAGACAGCTGATTACTTGTCGCAAGATTGCTGTTTTGCACGATATCTACGCTGGTAAGCTTTTTCAAAATTTGTTTTGCTCGTGACAAAACCCCGTCTGGAAGTCCCGCCAACCCTGCTACTTCTATACCAAAACTTTTATTGGCACTACCACGCAAAAGCTTGCGCAAAAAGACTATTGAATTCATCACTTCTTTTACCGTAAGCTTGTAGTTTTTTACGCCGTCCAGCACGCCCTCAAGCTCGGTAAGTTCGTGGTAATGAGTAGAAAACAAGATATGCGACTTGTAATTTTTGCTAAGATATTCCATTATAGCCCAGGCAATGGACAGTCCGTCGTAGGTAGATGTTCCCCTGCCAATCTCGTCAAGAAGTATAAGACTACGATCGGTAGCACCGCTGAGTATCGAAGAAACCTCGCTCATTTCCACCATAAAGGTGCTTCGACCGGTATTTAGATCGTCGCTTGCGCCCACTCTAGTAAAGATTTTGTCAGTAAGCGCAATACGCGCCTCTAAGGCCGGAACGAAGCTTCCCATGTGCGCCATAATCACTATAAGCGCAACTTGGCGCATGTATATGCTTTTTCCCGCCATATTTGGCCCTGTGATAAGCATAATTCTACCGCTTTCATCAAGATGCGTATCATTTGGAACGAAGTCGTCGGAAATTATTTTTTCCACAACGGGATGTCGGCCCTCGACTATATCGATTCGCCTGTCGTCCACCATAATCTGCGGACGAACGTAATTGTTTTCTTTTGCAACCTCCGCCATGGACAAAGAAAGGTCTATCTTTGCTACGGCTTTGGCAGTTTCAAGAATATCCTGAATATATTCTTTTAGTCTTTGAATAAGCGCGTCGTAAAGAATCAATTCTCTCTTTAGCGCAAGTTCCTCGGAGTGAAGAATTTTCTCCTCTAATTCCTTGAGCTCCTCTGTAATAAATCTCTCGCCGCTTGCAATAGTTTGCTTTCGAATAAACCTGTAAGGAACGAGCGAAAGCTGAGTTTTGCTCACCTCGATATAGTAACCGAAAACTTTATTAAATCCGATTTTGAGATTCTTTATTCCCGTCTCTTCTTTTTCAGCAAGTTCCATTTCGGCGAGCAATTTTTTTGCGTTATTTTTAACTTCTCTATACTCGTCAAGCTCGGCATCGTAACCTTTTTTTATCATTCCGCCGTCGCGCACGAGATTAGGTGCATCTTCGTCAATCGCGTTAACGATTAGCTCTGTAATTTCATCAAAAACCTTGATGTTATCTCGCGAATCCACTATGTACTGCGTTTTGCATTGAGCAAGCGCATCCTTTAACAATGGAAGCATCTGCAACGAATATCCCAGCGACAAGCAGTCCTTTGGCGAAATATTGCCGTAAGAAATTCTTCCGCACAATCTTTCAAGATCGGAAATCCTCTTGAGCGGAGCGCCAACGTCCTCTCTAAGTCTGGCGCTGGACACCATTTCCGCCACTGCATCGAGCCTAAGATTAATTTCGTCAGCGTCACAAAAAGGCATTTCGATATTGCTACGAAGCAATCTACATCCCATAGTCGTCTTGGTTTTGTTTAAAAGCCATAATAACGAACCGCGCTTTTGTCCCGAAACTGTTTGAACAAGCTCAAGCGTTTTTCGAGCATTCATGTCTATAGTTAAAAAAGCATTTTCCTTTTCCTTGATTGCCTTGTTAAAGTGATTTAGGCTGCGCTTTTGTGTTTTTTCCACGTACGAAAGCAACGCTCCGCCTGCACTTACGCATGCTTTGTATCTCGCTATTTCTTTTACACTGTCTTCATTTAAATTGTCTGACAATGATTTTAGTGCGTTGTCGCAATCAAACGCCGTTTCGTTGAAAATAGTAAATGGACAAACCGTGCCGTATTTTACTACAGATAGCTCTACACTTTTTAGCAGCATTTCTTGATTGCAAATAATTTCCGACGGACAAATTCTACTCAAAATTTCATTGAACTTTACCGTATCGTATTCGTCAAACTGCGTGTAATTAAATTCACCAGTAGAAATGTCAGTCCACACTATTCCGATTTTATCCTCAATACACGAAGCGGACACCAAATAGTTGTTTTTGTCCTCGGCAAGCATGATATTGTCCATAAGCGTACCAGGGGTTATTACACGTACGATATCTCTCTTCACAATTTTACTTACTCCAGGCGGGGTAAGCTGCTCACAAATAGCAACCTTGTGACCGCGTTCAATCAGTTTAGCGATGTAAGTATCGGCAGCATGAAACGGCACGCCGCACATAGGCGCGCGTTCACTCAAGCCGCAATCTCGTCCCGTTAAAGTAAGATCCAATTCCGACGAAGCCGTTATTGCATCGTCAAAAAACATTTCATAAAAATCACCCAGCCTGAAAAATAAGATACAATCCTTGTATTGCTCCTTTATTTCCACATACTGTTTCATCATAGGTGAAAGCATTTTTTACCTCTTTTTTGCTACCATATATCACGATTATAGTGGCAAGCATATCCTCTATTATTTTAACTGCGCAAAAAGCTTGTTGTTGGCGCGAGAAGTAATTTTTACTTCTACGAATTTTCCCGTAAGATCCTCACTGCTGTCAAACGACACAGCCTTGTCGCACTCGGTTTTGCCGTAGCATTTTCCGTCTTTATGCGATTCTACAAGCACCTTATATCTATTGCCGATACACTGCTCGGCGATATCGTTTCCAATCAAAAATTGTCTGTCTATAAGCTTCTCGATACGCTCGGTTTTGGTTTCGATATCTATTTGTCCATCCATTTTGTCAGCAACAGTTCCTGAACGTCTAGAATAAATAAACGTGTACAAATTATTGAACTTAACCTTTTCCACAAGGCTCATTGTGTCGTCAAAATCCTGCTCTGTTTCGGTTGGAAAACCAACGATTATATCGCTGGAAAGTCCCGCGTTAGGCATATATTTCCTTATCATATCGACTTTGTTCAGATAAGACTTTGAATCATAGCGACGGTTCATAAGCTTCAAAATCCGATCGCTACCCGACTGCAACGGAAGATGTATATATTTTGCAGCCTTGTCGCTTTGGGAAATAACCCTTACGACTTCCTCAGAAATATCCTTTGGGTGCGAGGTCATAAACTTTAAACGAAAATCACCGTCCAGAGATAGAATTTTTTCCAATAGCTTTGCAAAATTAACTTGGCCGTTGGAATATGAATTTACGTTTTGACCCAAAAGAGTAATTTCCTTGTACCCCTCGGCAACAACTTGCTTTACTTCGCCTACAACTTCGTTGTAATCACGGCTTCGTTCTCTACCCTTTACGTACGGAACTATGCAATAAGTACAAAAGTTATTGCACCCGTACATAATGTTGACTCAAGCGTTTACTCCGCTGGTTCGATAAACAGGTACGTTTTCGATAATTGACCCCTCAGATTCGAGAATTTCAAAAACTTTTTTTCCCGCTTCTGCTTCGGCAATATACTTGTCCAAAGAGTAAATATTATGCGTGCCGATTATTATGTCCACAAACGGACATCTCTTTTTTAGATTTTGAGCGGTAACAGCCTTTTGCGTCATACAACCGCACACGGCAACGATAAGATTGCGATTTTTTTCCTTGAGTTTTTTGATTATGCCCAAATTGCCCACAACTCTGTTTTCGGCAGTTTCTCGTATCGCGCAAGTGTTGAGCATAATAAAATCGGCGTCTTCAATTTTTTCGGCGCTATCGTAACCGCATTTTTTCAAAATTCCGGCTATTTTTTCCGATTCATGCACGTTCATTTGACAGCCGTAAGTATTTATAAAATATTTTTTGGACATAACATCTCCGAATAACGATAATAAAGCATTATAATTATAACTTATTTTTTAAAAATTGTATAGCGTTTGATTAAAATGAATTTTATTTTAACGCGAGATAATACTAATTTTATGAAGAAAAAATCCGGATTTTTATCTATTACAAAAAAGTTCCTTTGCTTAATTTGTTGCTCTGCAATACTTTTTGTCGCAATCATCACTGAGCCCTGCGTAAAAATACACGGTTTTAGCAGTTACGACAAGAGTAAACTGAGCACAAAAATACTGTGCAAGGCGTATTATCAAGGCGGTGAAGAAATTGATTCCACGCAAAGCTTTGCTAGTTACGACCAACTGCCCAAACATTTAATAGACGCTTTCATCAGTGTAGAAGACAAAAGATTTTTTGAGCACGAGGGCGTAGATTTTTTTAGGATACTATCCGCTACGGCAAAAAATATTTCCAGCAAAAAGTTCAAAGAAGGCGCATCCACCATCACACAGCAAACCGCAAAAAACACTCATCTTTCGCCCGAAAAGGATTTGAAACGAAAAATTGAAGAAGTTCGAATCGCGCGCAGTATCGAACGCAAAAATAGCAAGCGCAAGATTTTGGAAAGTTATCTCAATAAAATTTATTTCGGAAACAACTGCTACGGTATAGCGGAAGCGGCAAAATTTTATTTTAACAAATACATCAGCGAGCTTGACGCAGGTCAAAGCGCAACCTTGGCGGCGATAATCAACAACCCGTCATTATACAATCCACTCACCAGCTATTCGCGTTGCCTTAATCGCAGAAATTTGATTTTGGAACTTATGTACCGCGACGGGAAAATCACAAAAAACGAATTTTTTCAGCAAAAATCCTCCCCGATACAACTCTCGTGCAGTTATAACACAAACAACATTTTTAACTTTGCTATCCAAGAAGCCGCGCGCATTTTGGACTGTAGCTACAATACGCTGACAAACGGCAACTACGAAATACACACTACGCTCGACAAAAAAATTGGCGCTGAAGAAACACTGAACAATTATACAAAATCGTTAGACTCAAACTGCAACCTTTCCGTAATCGTGAGTAACAAAGCTGGAGAAATAATTTACCTATATAGCAGCGGAGAAATAAATCCTTTGGCAACTAGACGTTGCCCTGCCTCTACGATAAAGCCTTTCTTGTCCTATGCTCCTGCATTAGAAAACGGCAGCATAGTACCCATTACCCCTATTTTGGACGAGCAAACGGAGTTTGGCGACTATCACCCAAAAAACTATCGAAATAAATATTTGGGATGGGCAAGCGCAAGTGAATGTTTGGCGCTATCGCAAAATATTCCTGCAATAAAGCTTTTTGCGAGCAACGGGATAAGTTATTCAAAAAATATCGCAAAAAAATTTGGATTTAAATTCACCAAAGCGGACGATCATCTTGCTCTCCCTCTTGGGTCAACCGAAAACGGCGCAACCCTCAATGAAATAAACTCCGCTTATGCAACCTTGCAACGCGACGGTTTTTACAAAAAAAATTTTATGATAAAGTCAATAAAAAAAGACGGCAAGATTTTGTACGAAAACCTGGAAACGCCTGTTAGGGCCGTAAGCGAAGAAACCGCATATTTTATTACGAATATGCTACAATCCTGCGTCCAAAATGGTACGGCAAAAAAATTATCTTCGTGCGATTTCGACGTCGCTGCAAAAACGGGAACTGCGGGTAACAAAACCGGAAACACCGACGCATATTGCGTGGCATATACGCCACAGTACAGCGTAAGCGTTGCAATATCGGCAAAAACCTCAAAAATGAATAATGATCTAACTGGCGGAGGAATTTGTTGTGAAATTTGTAAAAATTTACTGTTTATGCTAGACATAGATAGAAAAATTTGCTTCAGTAAGCCCAAAAGCATAGTGACGCTCGACATAGATAAACACGAATACGAAGCAAATAACAAGGTAGTTTTGGCTCTTGGAGCAAAAAAAATCGACACGATAAAAGCGGAGTTTTCCGCCAAAAAACTTCCGCTTTCTTATAAGTATTATTTGAGTGAATATATTTTACAAATGGACAAAACCGTTTTCGATTAACGTTACGGCTCTATCATAATAACTTCTCTGTTTTTGATAGCCTCTTCTATCATTTCATCAAGATTTTCTATTTTTTGCTCTTCTTTGATTGCACGCTCAATCGTCGGCTTAGTCGCAGGACTATCCGGCAAAAATACAGTACAGCAGTCTTCGTACGGCAATATCGAAGTTTCATAAGTATCAATTTTTTGAGAAATTTCTATAATTTCCTCTTTGTCCATACCAATAAGCGGTCTAAACACAGGAAATCCACCCACAGTTTCATTTGAAACAGTAATTCCGCTTAGCGTTTGACTCGCCACCTGAGCTAAACTTTCGCCGTTGATTATGCAACCTGCCTCGCATTCTTCGGCAACTTTGCGAGCTATTTTCATCATAGTACGGCGCAAAAGCGTTATCATGTAGCTGTCGGTACAATTCATATGGATTTTTTCTTGTATTGCCGTG
Source organism: Clostridia bacterium (assembly GCA_017396125.1). Classification (GTDB taxonomy): domain Bacteria; phylum Bacillota; class Clostridia; order Christensenellales; family Pumilibacteraceae; genus RGIG1965. Next base: position 32,756 of record JAFQMX010000027.1, on the reverse strand, counting down.
GTGGAAACGCAAATAAGCTTGAATTTTCCACCGTACTCGGTGAGTTTTTTTGCAAGAGTTATTACCTTTTGGCGCGCAAGCTCGCTAGTATACGGATAAGAGTAAAAATGCAACGCAGTAATTTCCAAACCGCGCTTCATCATCATATATCCCGCAACCGGGCTGTCTATTCCGCCCGAAAGCAATAACACCCCCCTACCGGCAGTACCCACAGGCATACCACCCGCGCATTTCACGGTATCTCCATAAACGTACGCACAACCAGTCTCTCTAACGTCAACGTTAACCACGATTTCCGGGTCATTAAGGTCTACTTCACAGTTAATTTTGCTCAAAATTCTACCGCCGACTTCTCTACCGATTTCGACAGAGGTCATCGGATATCTTTTGTCGCCACGATGCGCCTTTATTTTGAAAGTTTTGCCGGGCTTAACGTACTTAATTGCCGCATCAGTAATGCTATCGAGATCCGTTTCGGTACGATATGCAACACTCAAAGAGTGCAAGCCAAAAACTGTCTTTAGCTTGTTTACTATTTTGTTTCTGTCAGAGTTAGCAAAATCGCAAACCTCGTATCTGCTACGATAAAAATTCAATTTGCACGGAATATCTCTAAGTCTGTATTTTATATTTCTAATAAGTCTACTTTCAAAGAAATTACGGTTTTTGCCCTTTAGATAAAGCTCACCGTATCTCAATACAATAATCTCGTCCATTATCTCAACTTTTCCTTAAGTATTTTTATATTTTTTACAAGCGAATCACAAAGCATCTCGGCTTGCTCCATCGTATTATCACAGCCAAAGCTTATACGAATATTGCCCTCAATTTCCTTTTCGGAAACTCCCATAGCCTTGAGAACGCGATTTTTACCAGTTCTCGCCGAGCATGCCGAGCCAAGCCCGATTACAAACCCATCGTCATAGAGCAAATGCTGTAAAATTTCCGATTTTATACCGCTAACCGACGCTGATAAAATAAAATCAGAATTTCCATTTGCATCGTGCACATTGACTCCGTCTATACCGCACAAAGTTTGCTTCAGTAAAAGCTTCATTTTATTAACAAGCGCGCGGTCAATTTTTTGATTAAAGCACTTGATCGCCGAAGCAAAGCCCACGATTCCAGCACAGTTCTCCGTACCCGAGCGCATATTTTTTTCTTGGCCGCCACCTGTTATCAGCGGCTTAATCTTCAAGCCTTTTTTTATGGCAAAAGCGCCGATTCCCTTTGGCCCTCCCAACTTATGCGCCGAAAAACTCATCATATCGGGCGCGGAATTATCGAACGGAACTTTGCACAGCGCCTGAACGCAGTCCGAATGGAACAACGCACGCTTACACCTGTCATCTATCATTTCTCTAATCAGCGTCAAATCGTTTACGGCGCCCGTTTCGTTGGAACAACAAATTACAGACACAAGCGAAGTATTTTCATCCAAAAGCTGAGCAAATTTATCGTAATCCAACTTTCCGCTTTTGTCAAGCGGTGCGTAGCGCACTTCAATACCTTTGCTCTTTAATTCGCCTGCCGTTTCGTAAATTGCGGAATGCTCACCCTCGCTGATTACCACGTTACCGTTTTTATTCTTTTGACCGCAAAGCAACGCCCAGTTATCCGCTTCGGTCGCTCCCGAAGTAAAGATAATTTCCGAGGCCGAAACACCTATTTGCTCGGCAATATACTCTCTTGCTGACTCTATTTCCACCTTGATATTTTGAGAATACAGCGCTGACGGATTGTAATAGTCCTCAGTCAAAATTCTCATCATTTCTTTTGCCGTTTCGTCAAAAACTTTCGTAGTGCCGGCATTGTCAAAATAAAATTTTCTCATTACTTAATCTCCGCAAAAGTAACTCCGCTTTCGCCCTCACCGTATCTTCCATATCTACAAGAGCTTACTAGCGGATTATGGCGCAAATATTCCTGTACGCCCTTTCCAAGAGCTCCAGTACCCTTTCCATGAATAATTTTGAGGATTTTGCTACCGTTTTCACTAGCCATGCTTATTATATACGGCTCAATTATGGTTATCGCATCCGCAACCGTTTGTCCAAGCACCATTATTTCTACGTCAGCAAAACTCGTAGGCTCTTCGCGCTTAATCAGTCTCATCGTTCTTTTAGACGTGACAGTCTTTTCTTTTTGAAGAGGAATCGCAAGATCCTCCCTTTTTGCATTTACACAAAGCGCACCAACTCTAACCGTAAATTCACCCTTCTTGTTCGGCTTTTCCGTAGCTAGTTCACCCTCTCCGTTTATCGTCTTTACAAAAACCTTCGTTCCAATTTTGAAATCGACTTGCGTTATAGGTCGCACTGGACGAATCGGCTCGTCATCCTCTACGCTTATATCTTCAATCTTTCGTTTCAAGGCGCGCGCCTCAAACAAAGATTTTTCGTCCGCTTCCTTTAGCTTATTCTTGATTTGCTCAATCAAGTCGTCCGCTTTTTCCGCGCTTTCTGCCGCTATGCGCCTGATTTCCGTCTTGACTCCCGACGAAATTTGCGCGTACTTTTTGTCAAGCTCTTCTCGCTGACGAAGCAAATCGCTTTTTATTGCAAGCGCATTTTCCTTTTCTGCACGCGCTTCAAGCAATTCTTTTGCCACTTCTGACTTTAGTTTTTCCACAGCCGAAACAGCCTTTTCAAAGAAAATTTCTTCGGTCAAAAGCGCGTTTGCCTGTTGGATTATATAATCGTTTACTCCAAGATTTTCGGCAATTTTAAGCGCCTTGCTTGCACCGGGAACACCCAGCAAAAGCCTGTATGACGGCGCGAATTTTTGCTCGTCAAACTGCATACAAGCGTTGGATGCCTTATTGGAAGTTAGCGCGTATTCCTTTACCTCAGGATAATGCGTCGTAACAAGCGCAACACAATCAATCAGTTCAATGTATTTTAAAATACCAACCGCAAGCGCCGCGCCTTCTTTAGGATCGGTACCCGCGCCAAGTTCGTCAAACAACACAAGCGATTTTGGCGTAATTTTGTTACAGATGTCAGAAATATTGTATATATGCGACGAAAATGTACTAAGCGATAGTTCTATACTTTGCTCATCGCCTATATCGCAAAATATGTCGTCAAAAAGAGCAATTTCACTTTCTTCAGCGCAAGGAATTCTTATTCCCGAATACGCCATAAGGCACAACAACCCCACAGTTTTGAGCGCAACCGTTTTTCCACCGGTATTAGGTCCGGTTACCGCCAAAATGCGGTAATCCTTGCCTACGGTGATGGTGTTGGAAACCACCTTTTTATCATCCAGCAAAGGATGACGCGAATCTATCAAATTTACGTAACCCTTTTCGTTAAAAATCGGTCTTACTCCGCGAATGGACACGCTATATTCCATACGCGCAAAAGCCGCCTCGATCAGTACCAGCGCCTGCTCGGCCAAATTCATTGTAGGAGCATACGCAGCAACGCTCTCTGTGAGTGCAGCCAAAATTCTTTCAATTTCGGTTTGCTCCTCAATTTGCAAGGCACGTAACTCATTGTTAAGCTCTACGATAGGAAATGGCTCGATAAAAACCGTTGCTCCCGACGCCGACGAATCGTGAATCAATCCCGGAATAAACGAGCGACACTCATTCTTTACCGGCAAAACGAATCTGCCGTTTCGTATGGTAACTAAATTATCCTGCAAATATTTCGAGGACTCGCTCGAACGAAAATACGAAGAAACCTTTTCCTTTAGCTTAAACTTTTCGTTTGCTATCTTTCTTCTTATTGATTTAAGCTTTTCGCTTGCGTCGTCACGCATTTCGTTCTCAGACAAAATGCTATCGTTAATGCTCTTTTCGAGTGGTTCGTTGAGATAATAGGTATAGGTAATTTCTTTTAGTACGACTATATCTTCGGGAGAGTTGTCAATATTATTTTTTGCTATTCTCGAGGCGCGTAAAAGTCTTGCGACTCTCAAAAGCTCACCCATAGTAAGAATTGCGCCCTTTACTGATTTTTCAGTCAAATCCGTTGCGCTGTCAAATCCGCATATAGGGTTGATATTATAGTAGTTTTTCAGCTTATCAGCCTCGTCGGTCATAGTCAGCAAACGCTCAATTTCCTGACGCTCCGAACAAGGTGAAAACTGCTTTATATAATCCTTTGTAGGCACGCTTACCGCGCATGCCGCAACGAAATCGGATATTTTTTCATATTCCAAAACTTCGGTAGTTTCAAACATATTTCACCCCAAACGACTATTTTAGTCCACGCGCAAAATTCGCCTCTGCAAGCGGTAAATCTCCGCTGATAATTTTGTCAAATATTTGTTCTAATTGCTCCGATTTTTCCGCGCTAAGATCAATAAATCCGCGTTTTTTGTAACCAAAGTAAAGTGGCGACAAAGGCAAAAGTTGGCTGTAACAATATTTGATTTTGTATCGACGAAGAGCATAACTTTGGTTTTTGTCGTCGGTCAAAGTAATATCGTAGCCCTTGCAACCTGCGCAGTTTCCGCCACGCACTTTTTTGGGACAATGACAAAAAGTCATAAGCGGAGCTTTTGCATATATATACGGAATCGCACCACTCGGCAACGAATCGTTTTCGAAAGAATTAATTTTTGTAAGCTTAGTTTGCGAATTTATTAGATTGAGTCCGTAGCCTGGCAAAACTTTTTTACCCCTAGTTAATCCAATTCCATAGAGATTATTGACCACAAATTTATCAAAAATTCTGCTGTCCACTATCTCTTTAATTTTATCGGTTTCGTCCTCTCGCGAAACTATTGGAAGGTTCAAAACGAACTTTTCCTTGCCTCTATAAGTCTCCAAGTTTTTGAGAGAATACTCGGTTGGATTAACCACAACGTACTGACTTTGCTCAATTATGCTATTAGGAACAGCGCAATCGCTGACCATCGTAACTATTCCGCTAACCTCAAACGTATCACAAATTTCGTCCAATATTTTGTAATTTCCGCCAAATTTTTGTATACTTTTTTCGTGGTTTTTAACGATGCTAGTAGACAACAATTCCAACGCATTTCGGCGCAATTCATTTATCCTGCTCTTTACCAAAAACACAGGAAAATCCGTATATAAATCTACGTTTTCTATCTCGAAATCCGAATCACCGCAACGCTTGACCAAACGCGCAATATCAGCGTCAGAAGCAGGCTGTTTTTGTGCAGGCGGACAAGCCTCGGTACGAGCGGTAACCATCAATCCTTTTGCGCACAAAGTCAAAATCGTTTCGCGTTCAAAAAATTCTATTTTTGCATTTACCGCAATCTTGCGTTTTTTAGAAAGAACCTGCTCGCAAAGTTGTTTGTCGGTAGTAAGGCGAATTTCATCTCCCGCCATCACACTGCCCGTATAACCGCACTCAAAACCGTCTTTGATCGCAAGTGCTCCACCGCACTCTTTTCCGTTTCGCAAAATCTTGTAGCCATTACCCGCTTTTATAGGCTTGTCTGCAACGAACATAGTTTTGTTGGCTCGTTTGATTTTACCGTTGGGCACACCGATATGCCCCTGGACTGAAGGAAAAATAACGTTGGCAGTTGGCTCAAAATAGTAGGCTCGATTGTAGTCACCACGGTTGTACATAGCCTTCAAAACGTCTATATCTTTTGCAGTCGGTCTAGACTTGATTGCATTTTTGTAAACGTCCACAGCCGCCGCAACGTACTCGGGCCTACGCATTCTACCCTCTATTTTTAGCGAGCAAACACCCGCGTCTTTCAGCCTTTGAAGGTCATAAGCCAGCATCATATCCGACGTGGAAAGGCGATAATCCTTTTTCCCAAGGCAATCGTAAGTTTTTCGACACAACTGCAAGCATTTTCCACGGTTTCCACTATAACCCGACACTATAGAAGAGAAGTAACAGTTGCCCGAAAAGGCTACGCACAATGCGCCCTGAACGAATACTTCGGTTTCTATTACCGACGAAATCTTTTCCATGTCTTTAATTGAAGTTTCTCGCGAAACAACGACTCTGCTTAGCCCCAAATCTTTTGCAATAAGAGCACCCTCGAGATTGTGAACGCCCATTTGGGTACTGGCATGCAAGATTATGTCTGAACACTTTCGCACCCTTTCAATGAGTCCTAAATCCTGAATAATTACCGCGTCGGCATTAAATTCACGTAACTTCTTTACGAGCTCCACAGCCTCCTCCATCTCTTCATCCTTGATGAGAGTGTTGACCGTAACGTAAACCTTTACACCAAACAAATGTGCGTAATCTATCCCCGATTTTAGCGTATCCTCACCAAAGTTTTCCGCCTTGGCTCGCGCGCTGAACGTAGACGCGCCCAAATAGACGGCATCCGCTCCGTGTGCGACTGCCGCCTTCAAGCTATCTATTCCACCTGCGGGCGCTAAAATTTCCATATTTTTTTGTACGAATTAGTTTATTTTCTGAGCACTGCTCCCAAATTTTCAAGCGCGCCCAAAGCCTTGTCCATAATGCCGTTTATTTCGTTATCGGTAAGCGACTTTTCTCCCGGACGAATATCAAAGGACAATGCAACACTCTTGTAGCCCTTTTCAATTTGCTCGCCACGATAAATATCAAAAAGATTTGCCTTAACGATTTTTTCGTCAGCCGTAACTATCGCATCCATCAACGCACCAACCTCGATTTCCTCTTTTACGGTTACCGCAAGGTCGCGTTGTATGTCAGGAAGCTTGTTGAGCGGTTGATATTTCTTTTTAACGTCCTCAAGTCCCACAAGATATTCAAGATCTACTTCTATAATAAAGAGTTCTTGTTTTACACCCAACTTTTCCATAACGGTCGGATGAATTTTACCAAAATTAATCGCATCCACACCGTCGATTACGATGGTAGCGCTGATTCCCGGATGCAAGTAAGGCAAGTTTGCTCGCTTGAGTTCAAAGTTTTTACTAAACTGTTGTGCAATCTCCTCGGCAACACCTTTGACTGAATAAAAATCACCCGCGCTCACTACTGCACACAATGCAACTCTTTCTTCTGGAAGTTCAGTAAGAGGGAGTGCTTTCGCCTTGAACAGTGTCGAAACTTCGAAAAGTCTAAATTCTTTGTTGCTACGAATCAAATTTGTTTTTGCCGTAACAAGCACAGATGGAACAAGAGTATTACGCATATAAGCATAATCCTCGCTGAGAGGATTTTTAATCTTTATGAGTTGCTCTGCATCAGCCCCAACCAGCGAACATTCCTTTTTGCCGATAAACGAAAAACTCATGGACTCATAGAATCCGTTGGCAAGCATAATCTGCTTTGCTACTTCAATTTTCTTTTGTCTAGGAGTATAACCGCCTTCGGTAACGGCAGCGTTTTTGAGGAAAGTTTCCTCAAGTTTATCATAGCCGTAAAATCTTATTATCTCTTCGCAAATATCGGTGTAGTTGTCTACATCCTCACGGAAAAGCGGAACTTTTATCTCCAGCATTTTACCCGAGCAATTTACGTCGAATCCAAGTCTAGTCAAAATATCTAAAACTGCTCTTTTTTCCACGCATATACCCAACAAAGCATTGATTTTGTCAAGGTTAGTAACAATAGTTTTTTCGAAGTGTCCGCTACCTGCTTTTATGAAGTTTTGCGCTACAGTACCTGCACCTAATTCATAAATGAGTGAAAGCGCCCTTTCTCTACCCGTATAAACGCAATTAAAGTCCACACCCTTTTCGTAACGTGCCGAGGATTCGCTTCTGAGTCCCAGCATACGCGACGCATAACGAACTCTGCCCTTTGCAAATCTTGCGGTCTCAAGAAAAATATTTTTTGTTTCCTGCGATACACCGCTGTCCTTTCCGCCCATAACGCCTGCTATTGCAAGTCCACCGCTTTGGTCGGCAATAAGCAACGTGTTTTCGTCAAGAGTATAATTTTCACCGTTTAGCGCAGTAAGCACCTCGCCCTTGTTTGCACGGCGCACTTCGATATCCCCGTTGAGTTTGTCTAAGTCAAAAGCATGAAGCGGTTGTCCAACTTCCATCAAAACGTAGTTGGTAATATCAACGAGATTGCTTATAGGTCTTACACCCACCATAGTCAATCGTTTTCTCATCCACTTTGGCGACGGCTCAATTTTTACGTTCTTAATCGTACTACCCATGTAGATAGGACAATCTTCGCTTGCAGAAATTTTTATTCCCGTGTTCTTGTATTCAAAATTTTCGGTTTCGTAATCGAGAACCAATGGCAAAAGCGGTCTACCAAGAGCCGCAGCAGTTTCTCTTGCCATACCGTAAACGGACTGACAATCAGGCCTATTCGCGGTAACCGAAACGTCCAAAATATATTCGTCAAGCTCCAAAGCCTTTACTATATCCACTCCAACAGGCATATCTTTGTCGAGAATAAGTATTCCGTCCACGTCACCGCCGTCAACGAAACTGCCGTCGATTCCCAACTCTTTGCCCGAGCACAGCATACCGTCGCTAACAACGCCCTTAAAGGTAACTTGACCGATATTAATTCCGCCCACGAGCTTCGCACCCACGAGCGCCGCAGGGACTATTGCTCCTTCGAATACGTTGGTTGCAGCGGTGATAATAACAAAGTTACCTTTCTCTCCACAATCCATGTCGCAAATCTGAAGTTTATCAGCGTTAGGATGCTTGGTAATTTTTGTAATTTTCGCAGTAACGACGTTTTCGATTCCCTCTCCGAGATAGATAACGTCCTCCACCTCGAATCCGATATTCAAAAGCTTGTCCTTAAGCTCGTCAATAGTCAAATCATCTACTTTTACGTAATCATTAAGCCAACTTACAGGTATTTTCATAATTCACCACCTTAATCAAACTGTTTGAGGAATCTTATATCTCCCTCAAAGGAAACTCTAGCATCATTGATACCGTAAAGAATTGCGGTTATTCTATCAAGTCCCATTCCGAACGCAAATCCCGTATAAACGTCAGGGTCTATACCACATCCGGAAAGTACGTTGCGGTTAACCATACCTGCGCCCAAAATTTCTATCCAGCCCGTGCCTTTGCACACTCTGCAGCCCTTACCACCGCAAGCGCTACACGAAGCGTCAACCTCTACGCTAGGCTCGGTAAACGGAAAATGCGACGGACGGAATCTCGTCTTGGTGTCTGCGCTAAAGAAATATCTAGCAAAGCCCGAAAGAATACCTTTTAGATCGCACATAGTAATTCCCTTATCAACCACTAGTCCTTCTACCTGATGGAAGCAAGGAGTATGAGTAGCGTCAATTTCATCCGCTCTATACACTCTACCCGGCGAAACCATTTTTATTGGCGGAGCGGTCTTTTCCATCTTTCTTATCTGGCCGGCGGAAGTTTGGCTACGAAGAAGAATTTTGTCAGTAACAAACAAGGTGTCCTGCAAATTTCTTGCCGGATGGTCGACAGGCGTATTTAGCATATCGAAGTTATATCTATCCGTTTCGATTTCCGGACTCTCATCCACCGTAAAGCCCATAGAAACAAAATATTCAAGCACCTTGGCCTTGACAACGTTCATAGGATGCAAGCGTCCCATATTTCTCTTTTGCGACGGTACTGTAATATCAATCTTTTCCTTTTCAAGTCGAGCCGTCAATTCAAGAATCTTAAGCTCCTCAAATTTGGTCGCAAACGCCTGCTCTAACTTTCCGCGAGCCTCGTTTACGAGCTTGCCCGCAATCGGTCTTTCTTCTGCGGAAAAAGATTTTAGGTTACGCAAAATAGAAGTAAGACTTCCGTTTTTGCCCAGCACCGCAACCTTTGCGTCCAAAAGTTCTTTTTGCGATTTTGCGGACTGAATAACCTGCAATCCGTCGTTTAAAATCGTGTTGATAGTCTGTATCATAATTCCTCCGGTAAAAAAATGCGCCCTAAATATTAGGACGTCATAAAAACGTGGTACCACCTAATTTCACGCTCAAAAACAGCGCCTCTTGTAGTCATAACGCAAACCAGCGTGTGTGCCTACTAAAAAATTCGTTCAGCACCCAAGCTCCGCGGTGAATATAAATTACCCTTGCATCCTCTCAGCCAACGGATTGCTCTCTGTAAGCGGGAATTCTTTGTGCCGCATCATAGCCTCTAAGTTAAGCTCGAAAAAAGCGAACTTCAGTGTTAATTATACCACAATAACTCAACCTATGCAAATGATTTTTTCAATTTTCTATCGATTTCTTGGCTACGGGACGATATTTATTTTATCTGAAGACGCGTTTAGATAAATTTCGGGGATTTTTCCCACTATTATACTTTCGGTAAGCAGTATTTCGCTGGCAACTTCGATATTTTGCGTTGCGCCGGATAAAACGATATTAAGCCGACAAACAACGGACAAAATAATTCTATGTCTGGTTTGGTTTATTCCCACGCTGTCGAATACCGAAGTATAATCCATATTAACTGTGCCTATAGGGCGGACTTTAATGTTTACTTCCGGCCCCATTCCGCTAAAAAAGGTTATGCCTACAAGCGACCCCACGGGAACTTTTATTCCTTTTTCACCTATTTTGTTTATGCTTTTCTGCGCTTCCGAAACAGTTTGCCGAGCGATATCGTTGATGAGCACGGTGTTTGTTCTCAAAACCTCTATTTCGCCTGCGGAATTATTTACGATTTCCACCAAACTCTCGTAAGCAAGATTGTTGCTCATAACTGCTTGTGCTGCGGAATTGAGCGCCGAGGAAGTCAATGTCTTGACCTCCTCCGCCGAAACTTTTTTCAGCACGGGCGCGACGCTTGTGGAAATATGAATATATACCAAGGCTACAAGCGATAATAAAATTATGTTACGCCTAAATTTACGAGCGTTTTTTACATGGAATTTTGGCATAAGCCTTTATATGCGACGCATAAGCAAAAGGTGCATAATTTGAATAATATTTTTTTAATTATCAATACTAAAATCAGGAGAAGTTATGATTTATATACCACGAAATACCGTATGGAATCTCAATTACGAAGAAAAAGAAATTTTAGTAAAGGAAGTTAAGAAAAATGAGCGATAATCTTTCACCAAAAGAAGAGGCGCGCAACACTCGTTATGCCGAATATGTCAACGCCGTAAGCCCGCAAAACAACGCAAGAAAATCCATCTTCCATAGCTTTTGGATCGGTGGGCTCACTTGCTCTATCGCTCAAGCCGTGGGCGATTTGTACGCAATTTTTATGCCACAGCTATCCAAGGATATGATTGCATCTCTCACTTCCATGACGATAATAGCCATAGCAATACTTTTTACCGGACTGGGCTTTTTTGATGCAATAGCGCGCGTGGGCGGGGCTGGAAGCTTTTTGCCGATAACCGGTTTTGCCAACGCCATGGCGAGCGCGTCGATGGAATTCAAGACCGAAGGGCTGATTATGGGAACAAGCGTAAAGCTGTTTTCGGTGGTCGGTCCCGTCGTGGTCAACGGTATCGTTTGGTCAACCGTAGCAGGAATAGCTCGGTATCTAATAGGAGTAATTTAATGTCAGTAACACTTGTTCACAAAAGCGAAACCAACTGCAATTTCGCTAAAAATTCCACTACTATACCAAATAATAATTTGAGACAAAGCGGTCGACAAACAATGGTTTTTGAAAACCAGCCAAAAGTAATCGGCAAAATGTCCATAGTAGGTCAAAAAGAAGGTAAAGGGCCTATGGGGCAATACTTTGACAAGGTTTTGACTGACGACAAGCAAGGCGAAAAGTGCTTTGAAAATTCCGAAATACGCATGCTTACCGATGCTGTAAAAGGCGCAACGGCGAGTGCTAAATTACAAATTAAAGACGTTAATTTGCTTTTGTCGGGCGACCTACTAAACCAAATTACAAGCTCGAGTTACGTAGCAAGAAATCTCGGAATTCCTTATATTGGAGTTTATAGCGCTTGCTCTACTATGACGGCTTGTCTTGCTATGGGGGCAGCGCTCGTAAACAGCGGATATTGCCAAACCGTTGCCTGCTCTACTGCCAGCCACTTCGCTACCGCCGAGCGTCAATTCCGATACCCTTTGGAATACGGATGTCAGCGTCCACCTTATGCGCAGTGGACGGTAACGGGTGCCGGGTGCAGTATTTTGTCCAGCCAGGGAAACGGCCCGCGAATAACCATGGCAACAATTGGAAAAGTAATAGATTTTGGCACAAATGACCTCAATAATATGGGCGCGGCGATGGCTCCTGCCGCTATGGACACAATGCTCGCCCTGTTTAAAGAAAACAGCCTTTCGCCTGCAGATTTCGACCTGATAATAACCGGCGACTTGGGCAAGCTTGGCTCGGATATCCTGCGCGACCTTATGCGCGAGCAAGGATACGGATTGGGCAGAAACTATATTGATTGCGGAAATATGATGTACTATAATGAGCAAAATTGCTATCAGGGCGGAAGCGGTGCCGCCTGCTCTGCCTCGGTGTTTAATTCATACATTTTAGACAAAATGGAAAAAGGCGAATACAGCAAAGTCGCATATTTGGCAACCGGCGCGCTTATGAGCACGCAAAGCTGTTATCAAGGCGAAACTATTCCTTGCATTTCGCACGCAGTAGTAATAGAGAGGTAATTATGGCACAAAAAGAAATTCTAACCTATCTTATCGTTTTTGTATCAGGCGGACTGCTATGCGCTCTTGCCGAAATACTCATAATAAAAACAAAGCTGACTCCCGCGCGAATACTGGTAATTTTTCTTATCGGCGGAATAATTCTCGAAACCGTAGGTCTTTACAAACCACTATACAAGTTGTGCGAAAGCGGTGTCAGTATCCCCATAGTAGGATTTGGAGCTTCACTTGCAAAGGGTGCGATAAATCTTGCGCAAGAAGTAGGCTGGATAGGCGCGTTTGCAGGTGGACTAAAACAAACTGCCTACGGAATAGGGGCTGCAGTTGTAGCAAGCTACCTCGTAACCCTGCTCTTCTCACCAAAATCAAAATAAAAAACTGCAAAAAACACCCACTATACAATAAAAATAGTGAGTGTTTTGTTTTATGATTAAATGTAAATTTTATTTGTCTCTTACCATGCGTACTACCATAGTTTCTACAATATTTCCCTCTTCATCCAATACTTGCATTACTCTTTTATTATTTGTTTCTCTATTTACAAATTGTTCCATTTTTCTTCTTTCTCCTTATTCTTTATTTTTGTTTTCTATTCTATTTTTGAGTCATTAATATGTGTAATCAATATTAGTTATTATAATGCCCACGCAACAAACATCACTATGCTGAAAATATAAATACATATAGAAATTGTATATGGCATAAATGGTGGAGGTAGTCTTGCTGGAATTAATGGAACAAAACTGAGATGACACCATCCAATAATAGTTTCAAACAAAACAAACAAGAAATTTATACCATAAATAGCAGCCATGCCCACAAGAGAATAATAATCACTATCTTTCATTATTCCTAATACAGAAAGTATAACTAATACTAATATTGCAATTGGAAGTATTATTTTTAGCCTTTTTCTTATATACCAGTAGCGTCTCTTCGCTTTTTTCCCTCTTTCTGTAAGATATTTATCATCTTCGTCCGTTTTGCCACCCTTTTTTCTATATTCTTCATACTTTTTAACTTCATAGTAATATACATCATCTAACAATATTTCTGTTTTTATACACATACAATCCCTCTTGAAATTAGCTTTAACTGTTTTGTACTGTTATATATAAATTTTATCACACAACAATACTGATGTCAAGTATGATTTTTTTATATAAAAAAAGCCCTACTACACATAGGGCTTTTTTTATTAAGTCAACAGGTATTTTTATTAATCTCTTGCAATTTGCGCTGCGACTTCGTCCTTTACCTTTTTGATAAAGTCGTCGAGACTCATTGTACCAAGGTCGCCTTCGGAACGGCTACGCACCGCAACTACTCCGTTTTCTACCTCTTTATCTCCGACAATAAGCATATAAGGCGTTTTGTCTATCTGCGCCTCACGGATTTTGTAACCTATCTTTTCGTTACGAGTATCTACGTCCGCTCTTATGCCATTGTAAGTAAGCTTGTCTTTAATTTGCTTAACTTCGTTGATAGTACGGTCAGTAAGCGACATTACCTTGACCTGAGTAGGATTCATCCAGATAGGAAGCGCACCTGCGTATTTTTCTATCAAATACGACATTACTCTTTCGTAACATCCAAACGCGCCTCTATGGATGATATAAGGAGTCTTTCTCTCGCCATCCGCATCAACGTACCACATATCAAAGTTGTGTGCAAGCAACATATCTACCTGTACAGTCATGAGAGTATCTTCTTTGCCGTAAACGTTGCAAATCTGAATATCAAGCTTAGGACCGTAAAATGCTGCTTCGCCCTTTGCTTCAACGTAGTCGAGTCCAATATTGTCAAGAATTTGTTTCATCTGCGTTTCTGCGCTTTCCCATGCCTCAGGCTCGTCGATATACTTTTCTTTGTCGTCCGGATCCCAACGAGAGAAACGGAAAGTTACGTCTTTGTCAAGTCCCAAGCATTTGAGAAAATACAAACTAAGTTCAAGACAGCCTCTAAATTCTGCTTCTACCTGCTCTGGGGTACATACGATATGTCCGTCGCTGAGATGGAACTGGCGCACTCTTATAAGTCCGTGCATTTCACCACTCGCTTCCTTTCTAAACAAAGGAGAAGTTTCGTTATATCTAATAGGAAGGTCACGATAACTCTTGAGGCCGTTGCGATAAATCATATACTGGAACGGACAGGTCATAGGACGGAGTGCAAATACTTCATCGTCCTTGCCTTCTTCTCCCATAACGAACATTTTATCTCTATAGTGATCCCAGTGTCCGCTGATTTTGTAAAGGTCGCTTTTTGCCATAGACGGAGTTTTGGTCAAAACGTAACCGCGTCTTTCTTCCTCGTCCTCTACGAATCTCTGAAGAATTTGGAAAAGCTTAGCGCCCTTTGGCATAAGAAGTGGCAATCCTTGACCTACTCTTTCCTCGGTCATAAAGAATCCAAGCTCTCTACCAAGTTTGTTGTGGTCACGACGCTTGGCTTCTTCGAGCTTTTCGAGATGTTCCTTGAGGTCGCTCTTTTTGTCAAAGCTGGTTCCATAAATACGGGTAAGCATCTTATTCTTTTCATTACCCTTCCAGTATGCGCCTGCAAGCTGAGTGAGCTTAAAGAATTTTACCTTGCCGGTGCTCATAAGATGAGGTCCACGGCAAAGTTCGATAAATTCGCCTTGCTTGTAGAAGGTAATTTTTTCGTCCTTTGGCAAGTCTTCAATAAGCTGAATTTTGTAGGACTCGTTGAACCCTCTCATCTGCGTGAGGGCAGCCTGACGACTAACTTCCGAACGCTCAATAGGAAGATCCGCCTTTATTATAGCTTCCATTTCTTTTTCTATCATAGGGAAATCGTCGGGAGTTATGGAAGTAGGCAAATCAAAGTCATAATAAAATCCGTTCTTTATACTAGGACCAATCGCAAGCTTTGCTCCAGGGAAAATATTCTTTACTGCCTGAGCGAGAATATGCGCGGTAGTGTGTCTGTATGCGTTTCTTCCTTCCTCATCCTTAAAGGTAAGAATTTCTAATGTGCAATCTTTATTAAGAACCGTTCCCAAATCAACCAGCTCGCCGTCTACTCTTGCAATAAGCGCAGCTCTAGCCAATCCTTCGCTAATCATTTCGGCAACTTTAAGCGCGGTAATCCCTTTTTCCGCCTCTAATACCGAACCGTCCTTCAAAGTAATTTTCATATTATCCTCCAAAATAAAAAAATCCCCAAAGTCTACCATAGACCTTAAGGACGACAATTATGCCGTTGTTCCACCTTAATTCACCGAGAAATCTCGGCCTCATTAAACCTAAAATTGCGTTTAGGCACGCCTTTCCTCGCCGAGTGGTTTCGACATATAGTTCCGCAAAAACGCTTTCAGCCACGGCGTTTCTCTCTGAATACTTGCACTATACGCTACTTGTCTCCGCGATTAACGGAAAATTCAATTACTTACAGTATAATATTTATTTTGCTCGTTGTCAACAAATTTTAAACGCTTTTATCTGTATCAAATTTATAAAAACTGGAATTTTATTACAGTGCAACGCAAGTATCGCCAAAGCGATAACAATCGATTTATCAAATAAGTAAAGGAATTTCCTTCGCCGTAGCAAAAGTCAAAACTTCCACTCGCTTTGCTCCGCCTCGTTTTAGCACCTCAGTACAGGCGTTGCTCGTTGCACCCGTAGTAAAAACATCGTCTACAAGTAAAATTTGCTTACCTTTTATTGGAGCTGATTTGTTTAGCGTAATTGCATTTTGAATAACGTTCCTTCTTTCTTGAGCATTCATACGCGCAAGGTTGTCCGTAAAGACGCTTCTTTGCAAAGAATTTACCACGTCCAAACCCATGATTTCGCCAAGTTCTTTTGCTAGCTCTTCCGCTTGGTTATAGCCACGATTTTTTTGGCGCTTTTCGTGCATAGGAACAAAGGTAATCAAATCCGGAATATAACTTTGTTTTTCAAAACAATCAAACATCATTCTTGCCAAATATTTCGCAAGATATTTTTCGTTTCCGTACTTTAGCTTGTATATTAGTTTTACGGCAGTTCCATCAAAGACAACGGGCGCGTAGGCTCTATCAAAAAAGTGCTCGCCGTTTTGGCACTCCAAACAAAATTCAGCGTCGTTGCTAATGCTTCTTCCACAGCGTAAGCACGGCTTACCGACAAAGGTCGGAATGCAATCCGGACACAAAGAAAACCGCGTTTCTTCAAACAGCTCTTTTCCACAAAGATTGCATTTGATACCTTCGGGATATAGCATTTGTAAAAACGCGGTTTTTAGTTTCATATCTATAGTTTTGTTAGATAATTATTTTACCAACTTCATGGTTTCACGAGCGATAACCAATTCTTCGTTAGTAGGAATAATATAAGCAAGAACTTTGGACTCATCGTTAGAAATCTTAACATGATCTCCTCTGCCTGGATTCTTGTTGAGTTCCTTGTCATAGGTAAGTCCCATGTACTCCATGTTGTCCATTACAAAGCCACGTACCTCTGGAGTGTGTTCGCCGATACCACCGGTAAATACCAACATGTCAAGGCCACCCAAAGCTGCAGTGTAAGAACCAACATACTTTTTAACTCTATACGAGAACATATCAAGAGCAAGTTTAGCACGTGGATTTCCTTCGTCAATAGCAGCCAAAAGGTCACGGAAGTCAGAGCTTACGCCACTGATACCAAGCACACCGCTCTTCTTGTTCATATAGTTGGTAACCTGATGAATATCCATACCAGTCTTGCCCATCAAGTATTCGATAACTGCTGGATCAAGGTCTCCGCAACGGGTTCCCATCAAAAGACCCTCAAGTGGAGTCAAGCCCATGGTGGTATCGATACATTTTCCGTCCTTGATTGCACTGATGCTTGCGCCGTTACCAAGGTGGCAAACGATAAGCTTGTATTCTTTGCGACCAAGAATTCTCTCTGCTTCTCCAGAAATGAACATATGGCTAGTACCATGGAAGCCGTACTTTCTAATACGATAGTTCTTGTAATCTTCAAAAGGCAAACCATACATATAAGCGTAGTCAGGCATGGTGGAATGGAATGTAGTATCAAATACGCCAACCATTGGAGCATCTGGCATTACCGCACGGCATGCTTCGATACCCATGATGTTAGCTGGCTGATGAAGTGGAGCAAGTTCGATATTGTTGCGAACCTTTTCCATAACGTCATCAGTAAGAAGCTGAGAGCAATTGAAGTCTTCTGCAGAATGAACTACTCTGTGTCCTACAGCGCTGATTTCCTTCATATCTTTAATTACGCCGTGTTCTGGACTTACGAGAGCATCCAAAACCAACTTGATTGCTTCTACGTGAGTAGGCATTGGGCTGGTAATCTTAACTTCGTTTTTGCCATTTTTGTGGGTAAGCAAAGAACCTTCGATACCGATTCTTTCGCAAAGACCTTTTGCAAGAACGCTTTCGTTGGTCATATCAATCAACTGATACTTGAGCGAGGAAGAACCTGCGTTAATAACCAAAATTTTCATTATATATCTCCTAAAGATTATTTTTATTAAAATTATTTAGTAGCCTGAAGAACAGTCATTGCAGCAACATTTACGATATCCTCTACGGAGCAACCGCGAGAGAGGTCGTTGATTGGGAGGTTGAAGCCCTGGCTAACAGGGCCGATTGCCTCTGCACCAGCAAAACGCTGAACGAGCTTGTAGCCAATATTTCCCGCCTGAAGGTCTGGGAATACCAATACGTTTGCTTTGCCTGCAACAGGGCTATTAGGTGCCTTGAGCTTAGCAACCTTTTCTACGATAGCTGCATCAAGCTGCAATTCTCCGTCTACCTTGAGGTCTGGAGCCTGAGCCTTTACCATAGCGGTTGCTGCGGTAACCTTGTCTACGAGCTCATGCTTAGCAGAACCCATGGTGGAGAACGAAAGCATAGCTACTCTAGGATCGATTCCAGCAATGCTCTTTGCGCTTGCAGCACTTGCGATTGCAATATCAGCAAGCTGTTCTGCGGTAGGGCACGGATTAACTGCGCAGTCAGCAAATACCATTACGCCGTTGTCGCCGTAAGGAGATCCTTCTGGAAGAACCATGATAAAGCAGCTGGAAACAGTCTTGATTCCCGGTGCAGTTTTAATAATCTGCAAAGCAGGTCTAAGCACGTCACCGGTAGAGTGAATTGCTCCAGCAACCATACCGTCTACGTCGCCAAGCTTAACCATCAAAACACCGAGATACAAGCAGTCGTGACAAAGCGCAGTAGCCTGCTCCATAGTCATACCCTTGCTCTTACGGATTTCATAAAGAGCTTCTGCGTACTTGGTGAGATTTTCGTTATTAGGGTTAAACACCTCAATTCCAGTAAGATCAACGTCAGGTACGTTCTTTTTGATAACTTCAGGATCACCGATCAAAGTGATGCGAGCAATCTTTTCTTTGGTAATGGCCATAGCAGCGCGAATATTACGCTCCTCTTCACCTTCAGCAAGAACGATACGCTTGTTAGCTTCAGCAGCCTTTTGTCTTATCTGTTGCAATAATTCCATAAATTTTCTCCTTATTACGAAATAGTTTGTTATTTCAAAAAAATATGCTATAATAGTTGAGTAAACTCAAAAACATCATCGCACGAAAAAATTATAACATATACAAAGTTTTTTGTAAAATATAATGACGTGCTTTTTGTGGAGATTATTTATGAAAATTTGCGCTGTTATTTGTGAATTCAATCCTCTGCACAACGGACACAAGTACTTGCTCGACAAAATCCGCGAGCAAGGCTTTGAGCGTATAGTGTGCTTTATGAGCGGAAATTTCGTACAAAGGGCGGAGCCTGCTTGCGCGGACAAATACGAACGCGCCGAGTGCGCAATCAAATGCGGTGCCGACGCCGTATTCGAGCTCCCCGTTCTTTACGCTACTGCAAACGCACAGGTTTTTGCTTACGGCGGAATACGGCTAATTTCTGCTATGGGCATAGACAACATCGCGTTCGGCATAGAATCGGCGGACACACAACTAATAATAGACGCTGCAAAATTACAGTCCGACGAAAGCGAGGAATTTCGCTTAAAGCTAAAGGACAAATTGGCGCAAGGAATCTCCTATCCAGCCGCATTATCACTAACTACGACAGACATACTCAACGAAAAATACCCAAATTGTCAGGAAGAGCTGTCCAAACCCAACAACGTTCTTGCAATTTCCTACCTAAGAGCATCTCATCTCGTCGGCAAAAAAATCAATCCGATTATGATTAAAAGACAGGGTGCTGACTATAACGATACTACGCTTGAGTCAGGCAAATTCCCGTCAGCCACCGCTCTACGCAATTATATAAATAAAGACGGAAAAAACACCGATTTTTTGCGCATATATATGCCAATCGAAAGCATAAGCATGAACAGTTTGGGAAAGGTGGATTACAAACTATTTGAAAAGCTGTTAATTCACACCTTGCGTTGCACCACGAAAGAACAAATTGCTACAATGCCCGACGCCGGCGAAGGCATCGAAATTAAATTACTTAAAAACGCACTGCAATATACTGAACTAACTGACGTTATTGAGGCGACTAAATCCAAGCGCTACACCTATGCGCGCATAAAACGCCTTTGTTTGCAAGTTATGTTAGGCATAAACAACGATTTGGACCTTTCCAAACCTGTTTCTCGCCTACTTGCTATCAAAAAAGACTCTTTGGATTTAATCAAAAATTTACCTAGCGAATTTTACGTTAAGGTAAGCGAACTGGAAAACAAAGATTCGGAATTTGCCACTATCGAGCAAAGAGCTGACTCACTCTACTACCTTCTTAGCGGCACAGATGGTAATCCCTTTTACTCCACAAAGCTCAATATAGTAGAGACTCAATAACAGAATTTCTCAATTTAACAAATAAAAAACGCGCTTAGTTCTTGACTTATTTAGTCCTTGCTACGTGCGTTATTTATTCGTTTATTGAAGAATACCTTGAAGTCAAATTTAAATAACTTCTATTTTTTAAACATATACCCTAATTTAATATAAAACTTATCCTCTCAACATCTTTTTTGTACCATTAATATGATAATTTATAAAATTTAAATATTCACCCAAATTATTAAAATCTTTTATATTATAATCAATTACTATTTTTTTGCCACTATCTAAAATTAAAACTATTCTTTTAAAAAAAAATAATACCTTTTAAAAAGCCTTTTCTATTTATGTTAAACATTATTTTATGTTAAACATTATTTTTTTTGAATTTACACATGAAATCCTTAATTGCTCTATATTTAATTTTTTTCCAATCTAATTATATATCGATAATCCCTTAATTCTCCCACAAACTTTTTATATACGCTATCCTTATAAAACAAAGTAAAAATTATATAATCCAAAAAGTTTATTATCATTAAAGGATTGTATTCAAGTGCGATTGAATGTACTGCTACTACTAAAATCATTACAATTGAAAAAGTAATTTTATGCGACACATTACTAATAAATATTATACCGAATGGTAAAGCTATAATAGCTAAATTAATTACAATTATAAATATCAATCTCTCTATCGGACGTGCAAAAAGTGCTCTCCTTCCAATTTTAAAACGATAATTTTTAAAATAATCTTTATATTTATAATCATATTTAGTTAATTTCATAATTTGTTTCTACCCTTACTCGCATCAACTCTATTACCATTTTGCCATAAACATACGTTATTTGCAAGCCACTGCTACATACCTAATATTTACAAAAAAGGTAAGTCTACCCTTACAGTAAACCTACCTTTTTTCTTATAAAAGTTATTTATTACTTTACATTTAATATTTTTTAGATCGTGAACGTAAGCGATCTATTAAATTTAAAGAACGATTACTCTGTAGGTTGTTCTACCTCACCAACAGTAGACTCCTGCAACTGCTCATCTTTGGAATTCTCAAATTCTTCTTCTCTACGAGCAATTGCTACGCACACGACGCTACCTTGATTTTTCATCTTCATAAGTCTTACGCCCTGCGTATCACGGCCGATTTTTGAAATTTCCTCCGAGCGCAAACGAATGATTATTCCGCTGTCGGTAATCATCATAACGTCGTCGTCAACACCAACCTGCTTAAGATTTACTAAGCGGCCGGTCTTTTCGTTAAAGATTCCCGCCTTAATGCCCTTGCCGGCTCTGGACTGCAATCTGTAATCCTCTATCTCCGAACGCTTACCAAATCCGTTTTGCGATACGGTCAAGATATCTTTGCCCTCTTTTAGAACGACCATATCCACGACAAAATCGTCGTCACCAAGTTTGATAGAACGAACACCTTGAGCAGTTCTGCCCATTTCACGCACGTCATCTTCGCTAAATCTGATACATTTGCCCGAAGATGCCGCAAGCAACAATTCGTCAGATCCCGAACTGAACTGAACCGAAATAAGTTCGTCGCCCTCGATCAAGCTGATAGCAATTTTTCCAACTTTTCTTATGGATTCAAATTCCACGAGCGAGGTCTTTTTCACCAATCCCTTCTTAGTTGCCATAACGAGATATCCCTGCTGTTCTTCCTCCACAGGAATAACCGCGTTGACTTTTTCTCCGTCGCTAAGCTGCAAAAGATTTACGATAGCGCGACCTCTGGTGTTGCGCTCCGCCTCCGGAATCTCGTACGCCTTGATGGAATAAACCTTGCCGAAATTAGTAAAGAACAACAAATCGTTGTGGGTACAGGTTACGAACATGTTTTCCACAAAATCCTCGTCCTTTGGTCTATGTGCCGTAACACCCATTCCACCGCGGTGCTGCGCCTTGTATTCCGCCACAGGAAGACGTTTTACGTAACCAGAGTGAGTCATCGAAACGACTACGTCCTCTTTGTCAATCAAATCTCCGATATCAATTTCGTCATAATCCACGCAAAGCTCGGTCTTACGCTCGTTAGCGTAATTGTTTTTAATTTCAGTAAGCTCCTCTTTGATAATAGACAAAATTCTGGATGGAGTATTCAAAATATCCTTAAGATCCGCAATCTTGATATGCAAATCGTTGAGTTCTGCGTTTAGCGCCTCAACCTCCAAGCTGGTGAGCCTAGACAGCTTCATATCCAAAATTGCGTTTGCCTGCTCCTCGGAAAGCAAAAATTCCGAAACGAGATTCGCGCAAGCGTCAACCTTGTCACGACTCTTTTTGATAATTTCTACTACTCTGTCTATATTAGCAAGAGCTATTACCAAGCCTTCTACGATATGCGCACGCTTTTCCGCTCTCTCAAGATCATAACGGGTTCTTCTTACCACAACCTCTTTTTGATGCTCAAGGTAGTAATAAAGCATTTCGCGTATGTTGAGAATTCTTGGCTCGCCGTCAACAAGCGCAAGGAATATTATTCCGCCCGAAACCTGAAGGTTGGTGTGCTTGAACAAGGTGTTTAATACTACCTGAGCCTGAGCATCACGCTTAACCTCTATAACAAGACGCATTCCATGTCTGTCGGATTCTTCTTTTATATCCGAAATTCCGTCAATTTTCTTGTCCTTTACGAGCTCGGCTATATGCTTGATTAATTCTTCCTTATTAACCTGATAAGGAAGTTCGGTAACGACTATGCGCTGTCTCTGCGCGCCTCCATCACGGGTATATTCTTCAATTTCAGTTTTTGCACGAAGCACGTAGCTTCCGCGTCCGGTACGATAAGCCTGTCTAATTCCCGCACGTCCCATGAGTATTCCGCCCGTAGGATAGTCAGGCGCAGGAACGTACTGCAAAAGCTCTTCAGGAGTTATTTCAGGATTATCAATAAGCGCATTTACGCCGTCGATAACCTCGCTGAGATTGTGCGGTGGAATATTGGTAGCCATACCTACCGCTATACCATCCGAACCGTTTACCAAAAGGTTAGGGAATCTGCTTGGCAAAACCGAAGGCTGTTCCAAAGTATCGTCAAAGTTAGGATACCAATCCACGGTATCTTTGTCGATATCTCGTAGCATTTCGCCCGCGATTTTACTGAGTCTTGCCTCGGTATAACGCTGTGCTGCAGGAGGGTCGCCGTCCACCGAACCAAAGTTTCCATGTCCGTCAACAAGCGGGTGTCTTATCGAAAAGTCTTGCGCAAGTCTAACGAGCGCACCATACACAGCGGAGTCGCCGTGTGGATGGAATTTACCCAAAACGTCACCCACTATACGAGCGCATTTTCTATACGGCTTGTCGGAGTACAAGTTAAGCTCGCCCATAGCGTAAAGTATACGTCTATGAACAGGCTTTAGACCGTCTCTTACGTCCGGGATTGCTCTCGATACGTTAACAGCCATAGCATAGGAAATAAACGAGGTTTTTAGTTCGTTTCTCACTTGCACCTTGATAAGCTTGGTGTTATCAACGTGCTGCAATTCTTCATCGGTTAATTTTCTTTTTCTTTCCGCCATAACTGTTTCTCCTAAATATCAAGGTCGGTTACGAGCTTAGCGTTTTGCTCAATAAACGCACGTCTGAGCTCTGGCTCGTCACCCATCAGTATGTTAAACAATTCGTCCGCTTCAACTGCATCCTCCATCTGAACCTGCAAAAGAGTTCTGAACTCAGGACTCATAGTGGTCGACCAAAGCTGCTCGGCATTCATTTCTCCCAAGCCCTTGTAACGCTGAATTTCAGCGCCCTTTCTACCCACAGCCTCGAGAAGCTCGTTGAGTTCCTTGTCTGAATAACAGTACTCGTCCTTGCGGTTTTTAGTAACCTTGTAAAGTGGCGGTTGCGCTATATAAACGTGACCTT
This sequence comes from Clostridia bacterium, assembly GCA_017396125.1. Classification (GTDB taxonomy): domain Bacteria; phylum Bacillota; class Clostridia; order Christensenellales; family Pumilibacteraceae; genus RGIG1965. The sequence goes on along the minus strand of JAFQMX010000027.1, from coordinate 8,587 downwards.
GTTCTATGAGCGGTCTCATATAACGGAAGAAGAACGTGAGCAAAAGAATTCTTATGTGACTTCCATCTACGTCCGCGTCGGTCATGATAATAATCTTGTTATATCTAAGTTTGGATTCATCATATTCCTCACCTATTCCGCATCCAAATGCTGTAATCATAGACTTGATTTCCTGATTTTCCAGGACCTTGTGAATACGCGCCTTTTCAACGTTAAGAATCTTACCACGAAGAGGAAGAATCGCCTGGAATCTTCTATCTCTACCCTGTTTTGCCGTACCGCCTGCGCTATCACCCTCGACTATATAAATCTCACAGTGAGCAGGATCTTTGTCGGTACAATCGGCAAGCTTTCCGGGAAGCGTAGTACTTTCCAAAATTCCCTTTCTTCGAGTAAGCTCTCTTGCGTTACGCGCAGCGTCTCTCGCTCTTTGGGCGGTAATGCACTTGGTAACGAGTTCTCTTGCTTCCTTAGGGTTTTCCTCAAGATAAGTTCCCCATCCCTCAACGAGAGCCTTTTCTACGTAACCACGCATTTCGGAATTACCCAGCTTGGTCTTGGTTTGTCCCTCAAACTGTGGCTCGGTAAGCTTTACGCTGATAATCGCAGTTATACCCTCTCTAACGTCCTCACCCGAAAGCTTTTCTTCTTCTTTAAGAATCTTTTGAGCGTGAGCGTAGTCGTTAATTACCTTGGTAAGAGCGTTTTTGAAGCCAACCAAATGAGTTCCACCCTCTTCGGTGTTGATGTTGTTGGCATAAGAATATATCAATTCATTGTAGCTATCGTTGTATTGCATAGCAATTTCTACGGTGCTATCATTAATTTCTTTTTCGATATAAAGCGACTGGGATAATATCGTGGTTTTGCTACGGTTAAGAAAATCCACGAAATCCAAAATACCGCCGTCAAACTTGAAAGAATCAGCTTGTTCTTGCTCTGGGCGGTTATCTTTGAGATTAATCGCAAGTCCCTTGTTTAGATAAGCAACTTCTCTAAGACGAGTTTTGAGATAGTCATAACTAAAATTCAAAGTTTCAAAAATCTCATCATCCGGATAAAAAGTAACCATGGTACCGGTACGTTCACTCTGACCAACCTCGGCAAGCGCGCGCATAGGAATACCTCTATTGTACTTTTGGCGGAAGATTTTACCCTTTTGACAAACCTCCACCTCTAGCCATTCGCTGAGTGCGTTAACGACGGACAAGCCAACGCCGTGCAAACCACCGCTGACCTTGTAGCCCCCGCCACCAAACTTTCCGCCGGCGTGAAGCTTGGTCAAAACGAGTTCAACAGCCGAAACACCTTCTTTTGGGTGGATGTCGGTAGGAATACCTCTTCCGTTGTCAGAAACGGAAATTGCGCCCTCTCGAGTTATCTCCACATCTATGGTATCACAGTATCCGGCAAGAGCCTCGTCAACGCTGTTGTCGACGATTTCTATAACGAGATGATGCAGTCCGCGCTCGTCAGTAGAACCGATATACATGCCCGGACGCTTACGCACAGGTTCAAGTCCCTCAAGTACCTGAATCGCGCTGGAAGTATAGGTGCTATTTACCTTTTCGCTCATAAAAAATCTCCGTTAAAATCCGCTGAATTTCAGCGGTAAAATACACTATAATAATTATAACATATTTTGCAAAAATCTCAAAGCGTTTTGGTGCATTTTTTTCAGCAAATATCATTTAAAGCCGTAAATTCGTCTTGAAAGCGACTTTAGGATTTTACCGCGGTCGCCTATCTATTTTGCATTGCGACCAATACAACGCAAATTTAATGTTTTTTTGATTTTTTAATGAATTTTAATTAAAAAAAATTAACCGCTCCCTTTTTACAAAAAAGAAGCGGTTTTTGTGGTTAAAATAATTTTTAAAAACGGACGTTTTCCCAGCAAATTTTTCTCGTATTTTCCGAGAAAATTATTTGAGCAAAACGGCAGATTTTTTTCGCAAAATATCGTTTGGCGAAAGAGATAAATCAGTTTTAATAAATATCTTTTCCTGCACAACGAAAGCCTCGTCAATTTGCTCGCCTGCGGAATTTTTCATTTCCGAAATGACAAATTTTTTTCCGTCACTTTCGCGTGGCGACAACACTTCTACCTCGTCGCCCACTCTCAATCTATTGCGCTGTTCAGCTATTACCCCGCCCTGCACGTTTTCAGTTACAAGTGCCACGAAATCGTACTCTTGTTTTGGCTTTGACGTGTCAAAACATTGTTCCGCTTTGCCGAAATAAAATCCGTTACAATACTTGCGGTGGCTTATTTTGCCCAAATCATCAATGAGGTTTTGTGGACAAACAAAATTCTTTCCCTGTTCAAAATAGCTATTTATTGCGCGTCTATACGCATTAACCACCCCCGCAACATAATAAGAGGATTTTACTCGTCCCTCGATTTTAAAACTACTAATTCCAGCCTCATCAAGCTCCCTTACGTAAGGAAGCATATTCATATCCTTGCTGTTTAGAATATAAGTTCCTCTTTCGTCTTCCTGTATAGGATAGTACTCCCCATCCCTAGTCTTTTCGCTCAATACGTATTCCCAACGACAACTTTGGGCGCACTCTCCACGATTACTATGTCTACCAGCCATAAAGTCGCTGAGCAAACACCTGCCCGAATATGAAATGCACATGGCCCCGTGAACAAACGCTTCGATTTCGGTTTTATCATCGAGATGCTCTCTGATCTCTTTAATTTCGCCAAGCGTAAGCTCGCGCGCCATAACCAAACGATTTGCGCCGATGCTTTCGTAAAATTTTGCCGAATACTTGTTTGTGATACTAGCCTGAGTACTGATATGAACGCCGAGTTTAGTGTGCTTTTTAACTTCACACAAAATTCCAAGGTCGCTAACGATAACGGCGTCAACTCCTATCTCATCCAAGTACTTTAGGTAGTCCTTAAGCTCTGCAAAATCCCCGTTTTTAGCCAAAATATTCACGGTAACGTAAACTTTTTTATTCATGCCGTGAACCAAGCCTACAGCACGTTTTAGTCCGTCCTCATCAAAATTATCGGCAAAAGCACGAAGTCCCATTTTTTTGCCGGACAAATACACAGCATCCGCACCAAAATACAAAGCCGTCTTTAGTTTTTCTTCATTTCCCGCAGGAGCAAGTAATTCTATCATAAAAGTTCCTTTATAATTTTTTCTTAATACTGAGACTAACGCCATCGCCCACAGGTAAAATACTAGATGAAAAATCCCCATCAGCAAAAAGTGTTTTCAAAAATAAATCAAGCTTTTCCACTATGCTGTTTTTCTTTTTCCCCACTTCTTGCTCACCGGCAACCATTCCGTTAAACAATACGTTATCACAAAAAAGAATTCCACCATTTACCAGCATTTTTTTGAGGTACGGCAAAAATTCTATGTATCTAGTCTTTGGCCCATCTACGAAAATAAAATCATATTCTCCTTGCATAAGTGGAATAATTTCGCACGCGTCGCCCACGAAAATTTTAGCCCTGTTCGAATAACCCCACTTTTCAAATTCGCCTTTTGCCTTTTGCGCTGATTCCTCATCAATCTCTATCGTTATCAATTTGGCATCAGTTTCGTCCAACATAACCAATCCACTATAGCCTATAGCAGTACCTATTTCCAAGATTTTTTTAGGCTTGTATAGACGAAGAATTTGCTTTAAGAAAACAACCGTTTCGGGCAAAAGTATCGGAACGCGGTGCTCGTCAGCATAGGCAGTAAGCTCCATAAATTTTTCACCATTTGGCGAAAGCGCAATGAGCTCTCTGATATATTCATTTGTTTTTCCAGGTGTTTTATATGGCATATATACGATTAAAATACTGTTTTATCCACTTATAGCACTATTACGATTATCATAGGGCTTCGCTTAATCTTTTTGTAAACGTAGTTTTTTATATCTTTGCGCACTGCGTTTTTAACCCCACTGTAATCGCCCAAACTTTTCAAATCAAACTTTGCTAGTGCCGAATATATTACTTCCTCTATCTCGGATTGAATATTTTCCGTCTCGTTTACGTAAACAAAACCGCGTGAAGTAAGCTCTACGGCATTAACCGCGCCACTTTCTTTATCAACACTTACAGCAGCAACCAGCACACCTTCTTCAGAGAGATATTTTCTATCTCGCAAAACTACGCTACCCACATCTCCTATACCCAATCCGTCCACAAGCAACAATCCAGAGGTTACCTTATCCCCTGGGCTAATGGTCTTTGGAGTTACCTCCACAACGTCGCCCACGTCGGTAATAATTATATTGCTCGCCTTCATCCCCATTTGCATAGCAAGTTCAGCGTGCTTATGTTGATGGCGGTGCTCACCGTGTACCGGTATAAAAAACTTAGGCTTTAGCAACGTGTGCATAAGTTTCATTTCTTCTCGGCACGCGTGACCGCTCACGTGAACTTCGGCAAGACTCTCGTAAATAACTGCTGCGCCGTGACGGTAAATATTGTTTATTACCGTATAAATCATACGCTCGTTGCCAGGTATCGGAGATGCCGAAATTATTACCAAGTCGTTATAGCCAAGCTTGATTTTATTAAAATCTCCAGTAGACATACGGCTCAGCGCACTCATTGCCTCGCCTTGGCTACCGGTGGTAACTATCAAAAGCTCTTTATCCTCGTAATTCTTAACTCCATCAACGTCAATCACGAGATCCTCAGCAAAGTGCAATTCGCCTATTTTTGCCGCGCAATCAGCAATATTCAGCATACTTCTTCCCGTAAAGACAACCTTTCGTTTGAACTTGACAGCCAAATCCAAAATCTGCTGCAGTCTATGAACGTTAGTAGCAAAGGTAGCGATAAAAATTCTTTTTTCTGGGTTGTCAGCCAAAATATTATGCAAGGATTTTCCCACCGTTGCTTCACTCATGGTGTATCCAGGACGCTCGATATTTGTACTTTCCGCAAGAAGCAAAAGCACTCCCTGCCTACCAATCTCTGCTATTCTATTGAGATTTATTACGTTGCCGTCGATAGGTGTAAAGTCCACCTTAAAGTCACCGGTGTGGAAAACTATTCCTATCGGAGTAGTTATCGAAAGCGCACAGCTACCCGATATGGAGTGACTTACGTTTACGAACTCTACTCTAAAGGATTTACCAAGCATAACTACGCTATCAGCTTTTACCACGTTAAGATCAGCATCAACCTTGTGTTCGCGCAATTTACTGTCCAAAATCGCAAGCGTAAGTTTTGTACCGTAAACCGGTACATTGAGATATTTCAAAATATACGGCAATCCACCGATATGATCCTCGTGACCGTGCGTGAGCACTATTCCCCTAACCTTTTCCGCATTGTCCAAAAGGTACGCTGGATCAGGTATAACCAAATCAATTCCCGGCATGTTTATATCGGGAAAAGTCGAACCGCAGTCTATAACTAAAATGTCGTCGCCGTATTCCAGCGCAACCATGTTTTTGCCAATTTCGCCCACTCCGCCCAAAAAAATGATTTTGAGCATAGGACGGCTGTTATTTTTTTGCAAAATAAACCTCCGCAACTAATAAATATGTAGATGTAAAAATTTCAATAATATTATACTATAAGTTTTCATTTTTTACAACTGATTACCCAGCGCAAACAAAGTTATTTTTTGTAGAACGATTTTTATTTTAAAAATTAACCGCGCTTTTTGTCATAAGCAAAGTTTTATACAAAAAGCAAAAAACGACGCTGAAATTTCTAAAAGCGTCGCTTACAAAATATTGAATTACTAAAATTTATTATAACTGAATTTTGCCATGCGGAGTGAAAATAGCATTTTCGCCATCCTCCTCCACATTTACCCCGCCTACAAACAAGCATTTTTTGAAATTACCTTTTGCGATACAATTTTCATCAATTATACACTCGTCAAGCAGTCCGTCAACCCTACTGCTCTCACCAACTAAACTGCTGTTTTTTTCTATAATACACGGTTTTTTAATCCACGGAAAACCGCCGTTTTTTAAAACGAAAAAATTACTGTCAAAATAACTTTTGGGGTTGCCAATGTCGTTCCAGTATCCGTCATGAAAGTAGGTATTTATGCTAGCATTTTTAAGCACCAGCGGAAACAAATCCTTGGCAAAATCGTAGCATCCGTCAGGCAAAAAAGAAAGCAATTTTTTGTCCATAAGATACACTCCGGTATTGACGATATTTCCACGGTACTCGCGCGGCTTTTCATAAAAAGCTTTTACCTTACCCGTATCATCGACTTCCACCACGCCGTACAGCCACGGCGTATCGGATTTAGTTAGTGCAATAGTAACCGGTGCCCCACTGTCAAAATGTGATTTTGCCATCGCGCCCAAATCTATGTTATTTAATCCATCCCCACTCAAAACGAAAAAGCTTTCGTCCAAAAACTCTTGCGCCAGCTTTACTCCCCCAAAGGTCCCCATAGGCTCACGCTCTATCGAAAATCTGCATCTTACATTGTCGTATATTGCGCTCCTTTCCGTTATCTTTTGCGGCAAGTACGCCAACGTAAAAACAATATCGTTAATACCAAAATATTTTGCCTGATTCACACAATAGTCCAACATGGGGATATTGCAAATTTTTAACATAGGCTTGGGGGTATCGAAAGTCAACGGCTGCAGTCTTTTTCCGAAGCCTCCCGCAAGAATTACTGCGTTCATTTTTTCTCCGTAATCATTTTTTAATTAGTATATCTTTAGACTGCGGATGTTATACAAAAAGGCGCAAAATTTCTATTATATATTTAAACTTTCTATTTTATAAAGTAACGGTAAAATACAATATGCTAAAATAGTGCATAACGTTGGCTATTAAAACCATAAAATGCCACACAGAGTGAATATATCTTTTCTTTCTGCCCAGCGCATATACCACGGCCCCCAAGGTGTATACCACCCCACCAAAAAACAATAAATAAAAACTTAACTTTGGTAGAGCGCTATATACTCCACTTATATTCATAATTATCAGCCAACCCATCACAATATAACAAAGCATAGAGATTTTTGAAAATCTTTTCATATCAATTGCAGTGAGCGTTATTCCGATTGCACCTATACAACAATTAATTATATACAGAACGTAGCCCTTTACTCCGCCCACAACCGCAATTGAATACGGTGCGTAAGTGCCTATGATTAGCAAATACACGAAACAATGGTCAAGTATTCGAAAAACCTTTTTTGCGCCGTTGCGTTTCAACGCATGATATATGCACGAACCTAGATACAAAATTATCATTGAGGCGCCAAACAGGATATTTCCTACCATCACACTTGCGCCATGTCCTACAGACGAAATTATCAAAAAAATCAACCCGACAATTCCTGCTGCCGCACCCAATCCATGTGATATCGCGTTGACTAATTCTTCTCCCAAAGTGTACTTATGCAAAGTTCTGTCTATTGCCATTTTAGCCACCTCCAAATGTTAAATACTTTATGACATAGTTTTGTTTACTAGATATTAATATTATTTTAACCATATCTTGAGAACTTGTCAACTATTTTGCATATAAAAAAGCTCCCGATTTTCGAGAGCCTTGTTTGTTATTCGCGATGGATTAATAAATACCCAGCCACTTTTTGACGTACGCTGCAGACGTAAAAATAAACTCGCTTACCTTGGGTGCCTTTTGAATATCAGCACCCATATAGTTGTTGTAAACTTCAAGTATCAACACCTTGCTAACGGCATATCTCATAGATCGCTCTACACTGCACTGTGAAACGCCAAACTTATCCGCAAGCTTTTTGTAAATTTCTTTGCAAACGAAAAATCTGTCACCCTCAAACGCTATATAATCAAAAATTGCCTCAATCAAATAATCATAGGCTAAGATAGACGGAAATATTCCACAGTTACACAAGTACCTCGATATATAATATTTTATTCTTTTTATAGTTAACATTTTTCCTCCAAAATGCAAGTTTTATACCTTGCTCTTTTTCACTTTAAGTAGATTTAGGTCCATAGCGTAATCCGTTCCGTACGCGTAGCCATCATAATCCAAAAGTTCATCCACAAATAAAATCGAGTCTATCGCAAAATTGGATTTACTACACCTTATAAATCTATACCGCTCCATCTCCAAAGTATAATCTACATCTCTAGCTAAAAACAAGATTTCCTGACTTCTATCGGCATAATAAATCAACTCGCCGTTTCGATAACTCACCTCAAGCCCGCTTTCATTTGGCGAAAGCAACTTTATGCCGTATTTTTTCAGCCTTTTTGCGTAGTCCGCCTCTTTGTTAGGCAACACAGGTGAATAAACATTAAAATTGCCGTATATTAGCCGAATATTTATCAATTTTTCTACATCTTTGTCGCTAATATTAAAGAGATACAGGGCATCTATATCGGTTATATCATATTCCCGCATATATTCGTTAAATTTAGAAACAGCAACGAGTTCGCCTGCGTAATAATTTTCCTTCCCTCTTACAAGAGTTGCAATATTATAAGCGTCTTTAATAGGTATTAAATATCTTTTGCCATGCATCTCCATCGGGTTTTGCAAATTAACCGTCAAAAGTAGAGTAAGCGAAATGACGATCGCCACCGTTTTCGTCCAAGAGCTTCGCACGTACCCTGAGCAACAAAGAT
>JAFQMX010000026.1 GCA_017396125.1 Clostridia bacterium | reverse complement strand
GCACCGTCCATCTGAGCAGCACCAGTGATCATGTTCTTAACATAGTCAGCGTGGCCTGGACAGTCAACGTGTGCATAGTGACGGGTAGCGGTCTGGTACTCAACGTGAGAGGTGTTTATCGTGATACCTCTTGCCTTCTCTTCTGGTGCCTTATCGATTTCGTCGTAACGCATCTTTTCAGAAAGACCCTTAGCACCGAGAGTCATGGTGATAGCAGCGGTCAAAGTAGTTTTACCATGGTCAACGTGTCCGATGGTACCTACGTTAACGTGTGGCTTGGAACGATCAAATTTAGCTTTAGCCATTGTTAATTTCCTCCATTAAAGAAATAAATTTATTTTTTTGTTGCCTTTTATATTCAATCGTCTAAAGCGGCAACGTCTTTATAGCGATTATTATAATATGTTTTTAAAAATATTTCAATCATTTTGAAATGATTTTTCAAAAATTATTGCCGAAAATACTTAAAAAGTACGGCTAATTATTCTTTTTTGCCTCTTTCGCCCATAATCTTGGTAGCTACAGACTTAGGAACCTCTGCATAGTGGTCGAAAGTCATGGTGTAGTTACCACGTCCCTGCGTACGGCTACGAAGGTCGGTTGCATAACCAAACATTTCGGAAAGAGGAATCTCAGCATGGATAACCTTGCTGCCGTTTACGTCATCGGTACCCATAAGGTTACCACGGCGGGAAGATACGTTACCCTGAACAGAACCAAGATATTCTTCTGGCAAACTTACGTCAACCTTCATGATAGGCTCCATAAGGAATGGATCTGCCTTTCTCATACCCTCTTTGAACGCCATAGATCCTGCGATCATAAACGCCATTTCGGAAGAGTCAACCTCGTGGTAAGATCCGTCGTAAACTGTAACCTTGAAGTCAACGGTTTCGTAACCTGCGAGGATACCGCTGTTCTTAGCTTCGCGGATACCCTTGTCGATAGCTGGGATGTATTCCTTAGGAATAGAACCACCAACGGTCTTATCTTCGAACTCGTATCCCTTGCCTGGTTCAAGAGGTTCCATAATAATCTTACAGTGACCGTACTGTCCTTTACCACCGGACTGACGAGCATACTTACCTTCTGCTTCAATACGGTTACGGATGGTCTCTCTGTAAGCAACCTGTGGCTTACCAATATTTGCTTCTACCTTAAACTCTCTCTTCATACGGTCAACGATAATGTCGAGGTGGAGCTCACCCATACCTGCGATAATGGTCTGGCCGGTTTCACGGTCGGTGTAAGTCTTAAAGGTAGGGTCTTCTTCTGCAAGCTTGATAAGTGCAGTGGTCATCTTTTCCTGGTCTGCCTTGGTCTTAGGCTCGATAGCTACGTTAATAACTGGATCAGGGAATTCCATACTTTCGAGAATGATAGGGTGCTTTTCATCACAAAGGGTATCACCGGTGGTGGTATCCTTGAGACCTACGAACGCACAAATATCTCCTGCGAAAATCTTGTCGATTTCGGTACGGCTGTTGGAGTGCATCATAAGGATACGGCTGATACGCTCTTTCTTGCCCTTGGTAGAGTTGAGAACGTAAGAACCAGACTCCAAAGTACCGGAATAGCAACGGAAGAATGCAAGCTTACCTACGAATGGGTCTGCCATGATCTTGAATGCAAGACCTGCAAACGGAGCGGTATCGCTAGCTTCTCTCTCTACTTCCTCTTCGCTATCAGGCAAAGTTCCCTTGATAGCTGGGATATCGAGTGGAGATGGCATATAATCTACGATAGCGTCGAGGAGCTTCTGAACACCCTTGTTCTTGAAGGAAGATCCGCAAACTACTACGTTGATTTTCATCTCGATAGTGAGTTTTCTGAGGCCTCTCTTGATTTCTTCTACGGTGAAGTCCTCACCTTCGGTCTCAAAGTATCTTTCCATAAGAGCGTCGTCACTTTCTGCAACAACTTCGAGAAGCTTTGCTCTGTATTCCTTAGCCTGCTCCATGTACTCAGCAGGGATCTCGATAACTTCCATTTCCTTACCGAGGTCATCCTTATATATAGTAGCGTTCATCAATACGAGGTCGATAACGCCAACAAAGGTCTCGGACTTACCGATAGGGAGCTGAATAGCAACAGGATTAGCACCAAGTCTAGACTTCATCATATCGATAACGTTAAAGAAGTTAGCACCGTCACGGTCCATCTTATTAACGTACGCCATTCTTGGAACTCTGTACTTGTCTGCCTGTCTCCAAACGGTTTCGGACTGAGGCTGTACACCGCCTCTTGCACAGAACACTGCTACGGATCCGTCAAGAACTTTGAGCGAACGCTCTACCTCTACAGTAAAGTCAACGTGTCCTGGGGTGTCGATAATGTTAATTCTCTTATATGGCTCTTTGCTTCCTGCACTGCGGTCTACTCTCCACTGAGTGGTGGTAGCAGCGGAAGTAATGGTAATACCACGCTCCTGCTCCTGCTCCATCCAGTCCATGGTAGCTGCACCTTCGTGAACCTCACCGATTTTGTGAGTTTTACCGGTATAATAAAGAATACGCTCCGAAGTGGTGGTTTTACCAGCGTCGATGTGCGCCATTATACCGATATTACGGGTATTTTCAAGTGAATATTCTCTATTGGACATAGTCTTCTCCTTATATTACCAGCGGTAATGTGCAAAAGCCTTGTTAGCTTCAGCCATACGGTGCATCTCGTCCTTTTTCTTGATAGATGCGCCGGTATTGTTGTAAGCGTCCATAATTTCTCCGGCAATTCTCTCCTTCATGGTCTTCTCCGAACGCTTGCGCGCATAAAGAACCATCCAACGGATTGCGAGAGTCTGGCGTCTTTCAGGTCTGATTTCGATAGGAACCTGATAGGTAGAACCACCAACTCTTCTTGCCTTAACTTCTAGCACCGGCTTGATGTTCTCAATCGCCTGATTGAAAACGTCCATTGGCTCAGCGCCCATTTTTTCTTTAATAATATCGAAAGCTTCGTAAACGATTGCCTGAGCAATACCCTTCTTGCCATCGTACATTATCTGATTGGTAAGCTTGGTAATAACCTTGCTTCCGTAAATAGGATCCGGTAAAACGTCACGTTTTGGGACCCCGCTTCTTCTTGGCATAATTTTGTCCTCCTTGTAATATTAGGCGCAATTAATGCTGGACCTGCGCCCTACGGGTCCCTTAATTATTTGGCGCGTTTAGCACCGTACTTAGAGCGGGATTGCTTACGTTTTGCAACGCCTGCAGTATCAAGCGTACCACGAATAATGTGATATCTTACACCTGGCAAATCCTTCACTCTGCCACCACGAATAAGCACGACGCTGTGTTCCTGCAAATTGTGTCCGATTCCCGGAATATAAACAGTACCTTCCATCTTGTTTACAAGACGAACTCTGGCGATCTTACGAAGTGCCGAGTTAGGCTTTTTAGGAGTGGTGGTGGTAACAGACAAGCAAACTCCACGCTTTTGTGGATTGTTTTCCAAAATCGGGCTCATGGATTTGTACTCGATCTTTTTACGACCCTTCCTAATCAACTGGTTAATAGTTGGCATTATTACTCTACCTCCTTTAGTAGTCTTGCCCCGCTTCTTAAAAAAGAAGGACAGATTTCTTTTTTCGGAAAAGAAAAACCACGCGCGCGAAAGCACACGCGATAATGATTATAAACCAAAGGGCAATCCTTTGTCAAACAAAAAAAAGCCGATTTTTTGCAAATTCGTGTGTTTTCTGCACTTAAATTCGCAAATTATCGGCTTGTTGACTATTTTTTCGTTCCCCTTGGGACAATTTTACGATTTGGGCTACTCCACCGTCTCCGCAGTGGACGCAACTTCTTGCTCCACCTCGGCCTCTTGCTCGGCTGTCTCGCACAGTTCGTCGGCGACAACCGTTGGTTGTTTTTCTTGCTCAGCAACGGCTGTTTGTTTGCCAACCTCAGTGACCACGGTTTGGATAACAATTTCCTTGACGGTTTCTGTCTCTTTTACTCTGGTAATAACAAATTCGTCCATACGCGCCTTTTTGGCTTTCATCAAAGCATAGCAAACCATGGTCATAATAAACGCTCCCACTAGGTCTACCACGAGGTCGTACATAGTGTCCATAAGCGCGTATTTGTACCCCTCGGGTCTACGGAAAAACGCAGCGATTTGCTCGTCCGTACCAAGCAGCGGTTCTCTGCCCGCTCCGCCGTTAAACAAGCCGTCCACCATTGGAATAAACTTTTGCATATTACATCCAACTATGGTATCGATGCAAAATTCCATAACCTCCCACACCATACCCGAGGTTGCCGCAAAGCAAAACGCGAACAGTGCAACGAATCCGGGACTCATTTTGTCGTGCAAGCCCTTGCCTGCATTGAGCAGATAAACGAATGAAAAGCTGAGCACGGTAAAAATCATACCGCTACACATATGGCACAGGGTGTCCCAATGCTCAAAGCGATAATAATAATGTCTGACTTCGCCGAGGAAAATTGCCGCCAACACGTAGAATACCAGCACTATTTTGAGATATGCCGGAACTACTAATCTGAACTTTTTCAACACGCTAGGAAGCGACAAAACTATTATTCCCAAAAGGCTTTGCCATGCAGTCAGCATATAGTTGCTCTTTGTGTTTTCGGTAGAAGAAGATATCGGCGCAACGAAGCAATTAAACAGCGCATATATGAACGAAACGACGAGCAACAACATCAAAACCAAGTTGCTAAAAAACGCAACCCTTTCACTTTTGCTCATTTTTCCAATATACGTATTGACTTTTTTCTTACCACTCATAATTTTTCCTCGAATAAAACTTTACTTTTTTTTACCGTGTCCCTTGGGCGGAAACGGCAGTTTTTTCGTCCCTTCTTTTGTCAGTCCTGCGGTTGTTTAGCGTCTTGTTTTTTCGTTACCCGTTTGCTCGGTTATATAAATTATTAGTCTAAAATGCTATCTTGTTACAGTCTAGCAAGGGTTGCTTGCAGTCTTTCCACCGCCTTATCCTTGCCGAGAAGCTCAGCCATTTCCACTGCTCCGCCCGGAGTGTTTTGCGCGCCGGTCAAAGCAATTCTGTACACCCAAAGCACCTGTCCTTTTTTGTAACCCGCTTTTTCGGCATAAGCCACAAGTCCATCGTGCAATCCCTCAAAGTCATTTTGGGTAAGCTCGATAAGGTCAGGGAGCATAGCCTTTGCAAGCTCCTCATTGGTCTTCCATTTTGCGTTTACGAGCAAGCTCAAATCATAGCCGTCAAACTGCGTCAAAAATTCGGTAAGCTTGCCGATATCCGAGAAAACCTCTACTCTGGACGCGAGCAGCTTGCTTAGCAGTCTGTAATCGTAGCCCTTGAGATAATCGTATCTGTCGTAGAACGGCAAAGCGTATTCGTGGAACGCTTCTTCGGTCATCTCTTTGACGTAGAGAGAGTTGATGTAACGCATCTTTACCTCGTCGAAGATGGACGGGCTGTGCGAAAGTCCGGAAATGTCAAACTTCTCCACCATTTCCTCGAGCGAGAACTTTTCGGTATTATCCTTTGGGCTCCAGCCAAGAAGCGCAATATAGTTGATAATCGCCTCTTTCAAAAATCCCTTTTCGATAAAGTCGCCGTACGCTGCGTCGCCGTAACGCTTACTGAGCTTGCGGGTAGCGTCCTTCATTATCGGCTGCAAATGAATATAGTGCGGTCTTTCCCAACCCAAGCCGTCGTACAAGAGATTGTACTTTGGCGTGGACGAAAGATACTCTACTCCGCGAATAACGTAGTTTATCTTCATGAGATAGTCGTCTACTACGTTGGCAAAGTTATAGGTAGGCAAGCCGTCGGACTTGATGAGGATATTGTCCTCGAGATCCTTGTAATCCACGGTTATGTCGCCAAATACCATGTCGTTATAGGTGGTCGAGCCATCGGCAGGAATATTTTGTCTAATAACATACTTTTCGCCCGCAGCAATTCTGCGCTCAACTTCTTCCTTGCTCAGCGACAAACAGTGCTTGTCGTACTTGGTGGCACCGTTTGCGTGAAGCTCCTCCAGCCTTTCCTTACTGCAAAAGCAGTAGTATGCTCCGCCGTTTTTTACGAGCTGTTCGGCAAACTGGAGATAAGTGTCCTTTCGCTCGCTCTGAATATACGGGCCGTAATCTCCGCCCACGTCCGGACCCTCGTCGTAAACGAGCCCCGACTCTTTCATGGTGCGGTAAATAATATCGACGGCGCCGTCTACGAAACGCTCGCGGTCGGTATCCTCTATTCTCAAAATAAACTTTCCGCCTCTCTTTTTTGCGAAAAGATATGCGTAAAGCGCCGTTCTCAATCCCCCGATATGAAGGTATCCGGTGGGGCTGGGCGCAAATCTGGTGCGGACTTCTTCCATAAAGCCTCTCCTTATTATATATTATTCCGCATTATTATAATATAAAACTGCGCATTTCGCAAGTATATTTTCCACAAAAAACAAGAGATAAACAACTCCGTCCAATTTTGTTGAATTTTGTTTTCGTCCAAATTGCTCCCGCCTACGCAAAACAGTTAACCGAAGATAACGATTGACAGCCAGGCCAAATAATGTTATACTGTCATAAACAATTTTTATACTGCCGAACTCTCGGTAAGCTATGAGGTGTACTTATGTTAGAAATGTTAGCCGAAATTATGGAAATCCCTAGCGAAAAGGGTGAACCTGCCCCAGGCGCGCCTTTTGGAGAGGAATGTCGCAAGGCTCTCGACTGGTTTTTGCAAAAGAGCGAGCAAATGGGCTTTAGAACTCACGACCTTGACGGTTACTGCGGATACGCGGAATACGGCGAGGGCGAGGAAATGCTGGGAATTTTGTGCCATCTCGACGTCGTTCCTGCAGGCGGTGGCTGGACCTATCCGCCGTACAAGCTCACGGTAGACCAAGGCAAGCTCTACGGTCGCGGTGTAGTGGACGACAAGGGCTCGGTTGTTATGTGCCTCAAGGCTCTCGAGGAACTCAAAAACAACGGTGTTAAATTCAACAAGCGCGTGCGTATTATTGCAGGCTGTGATGAAGAACACGGCAGCGCGTGCATCAAGCACTACGTTCAGCACGACGAAATGCCTACTATGAGCTTCGTTCCCGACGCAGACTTCCCTCTTATCAACAGCGAAAAGGGAATTTTGCATCTCAACGTTACCTGCCCGCTCGACAAGTTCTTCGAAAAAAATATCGCAGCAATCGGCGCAGGCGACAGCTACAACGTAGTTCCGGACAAGGCCTTCGTTTCGGTGTTCAAGGACAGCCCTCTCGGCGAAAAGCTTCTCGCTCTTGGCGATAAGCCGTTCTTCCGCTCCGAGCTCGTGGGCAATATTCTCGCGGCAGGTCACCAGCCTGACGACTACAACCTTTTGGTAAAGGACAAGGTAGTTGTTATCGAAGCAAAGGGCGTGGCAGGTCACGCGATGGCTCCGCACAACGCCGACAATGCTATCTGGAAGCTTTTTACCGTACTCGGCGCTCTTGAAACCGATTCCGAGCTCGTTAACATGATGAACGAAGTGTTCTGCAACTCCAAGGCTGTGTCCGTTCTCGGAATAGACAACGAGGACTCGACGGGAAACCAGACAGTAAGCATGGGCATAATCGATATCGACGAAAAAACTCTTTACTTTACTCTCGACTTCCGTTGTCCTGTTTGCAACAAAAAGGAAGACATCGAAAAGGCAGTAAAGACCGCTTTGCCAAAAAATTCGCATATCGTTGTCAACAAATACGCACCAAACCTCTTTATTCCACCGGAGAGCAAGCTGGTAAGCTCGCTTCTTGAAGTTTACGAGCAGGTTACCGGCAATCCGGGCGAGTGCTTGATTTGCGGTGGCGGAACTTATGCCAGAGAACTCAAAAACGCGCTTGCGTTTGGTCCTACCTTCCGCGGAACGGAAACCAATATTCACAACATCGACGAGTGCGTTCCTATCGAAGAATTCTACAAAGCGGCAGAAATTTACAAAGAAGCTATCAAAAAGCTTGCTTGCGAATAATCGACCCTTGGTTGCGGCGGCTGCTCGCTCGCGAATAAACCGACGTTTTTTACACAAATTATATACGGGAGATAAAATATGGCAACCGAACTTACTTATCAGACTTTCGAAAAAGAAATTACCAATACCGACAAGACGGTAATCGTGGATTTTTGGGCACCGTGGTGCGGACCGTGCCGTTCCCAAGGCCCTATTCTCGACATGTTTGCCGACGAAATGGCGGACAGGGTCAAGGTTTGCAAGGTCAATGTGGACGACGAATACGACCTTAGCAAGCGTTTTGGCATAATGAACATCCCTACTCTTATCGTGTTCAAAAACGGTAAAATGATAAATAAGGTCAGCGGATTGCAAAATTTCGACGATTTGACCGAGCTTATCAAGGATTAATCGCAAAAAAGTCTAGGCACAAATTTTACGACAAAAAAATAAGAGCAGGCACAAATTGTGTTTGCTCTTTTTCTATTAATTTCAAATTAGTTTTAGTTTACAGCAAGTCGGCTAGGGCAATTCGTATTTCGCCCGTGCGCTTAACCACGCGCTCCATCTCGTTTTGCAAAACCAGCCCGCCTTCGTCGTCTATATCGGTAGCCTCGTAAATTTTGCCGTCCACCTCGATTTTCTTGCCCAGCACCAAGCTTTTTTTGCGGTAATAGTCCAAATAATCCCACTCCTCGTAAAAATTGTCGAGAATTTTCGCCACCAGCTCTTCCTTCTTTTCGTCGCTTTTTTCCAGCGTGCCGGCAATATCCTTAAGCGAGTCGGGAATTTCACCGCAAAGATTAATGCCCACGCCCGCGACGGCGCTGATTTGGTCGCCCTGAACTCTGCTCTCGCACAAAATTCCGCATACCTTTTTGCCCCCTACAATCAGGTCGTTAACCCACTTAATGCCCACGGATTTGCCCAAAACCTGCTCGATAGCGCGAGCCGTGGCGGAGGCAAAACGCACGGTAAGGCGGTAGATCTGCGTACTTTCCACCGAGACGCTCATATAGATTCCGCCCTTGCCCGAATAAAACTCACGGTTTTCTCTGCCTCTGCCCTTGGTTTGCTGATCGGCAATAACCACCGTGCCCGGCGCGCAAGCCAGCGCGACATCGTTGGTGGACTCGGTTATTTGCAAAATCTCAAAGCTTAGCCTGCTTTTTTGTGGCTCGCTCAAAAATTGATAAATCTTTTGTGCATTAATCATGATATTATTATAATATTTAATCAAATTTATCGCAAGTATTTCGTCAGAACTTTACAAAATCCGCAATCAATGTTATAATTTATTCAGAAACGGCATATATTTATTTGCTTGACCGCGGCGGTTTTCCGCAAGAGTGCAAATAAAAATATTTTGGCGTTTGCGCAGGAGAGATATTATGAATATTTTGGCGAGCAGTAGCATATTGTTGATAGGTGGCGGAGTCGTCGCAATAATCGCGGTGGCTTTGTGCGTATTTTTTCTCACGCGAAAAAAGAGGTCGGACGAACCGCAAATGATTCACGACGATATCGAAAAAATCGTGGACGAGCAGGCAAAAAAGAAGTCGGAGGAAAACTCAAAGTCCAAGACTGAAAAGAGCGAAAAATCCGAAAAACCTAATGAGGCGGAAGAGACTAAAATAGTTTATTCCGAGCCAAAGGAGTATTTTCCAAAAAAAGTCCGTAAGGAATACAAACTAGGCGAATACGCACAAACGCAAAAAAGAGGCGAGGCACAAAAGGCAGACAAGTCCGAAAAATCCGACAAGCCTGTCGAAAGTCCTAACAATAAGCCTACCGAAAAAACCAATAAACCTGTAGAAAAAACCGCTCCGCAGTCCCCCGTAACCGAAGCAGAAACGGAAGAAAAAACCGAGGGCGCGGTAAGAGAATCTGCAGTACGTTATCGCGTAATCTTTGACAAAAACACTCACACCTGGATAATAAAAAAGGACAACGCCAAGCGCGTTATCCGCCGTGTGCGCACCAAAGAAGAAGCGATGCGTATAGCCAAGGAGCTGAGCAAAAACCAAGAAACTGCTCTCGTCGTTCACAAAAAGGACGGCAAATTCCAAAAGAAATAAACAATAATTTCCGCTATTCTAATGCTCTAGTTCGGATAGCGGACAGCGACAAGTCACCTTGTCGCTTTTTTATTACTCACCTGCTTTATTACTAACCACCGTTTTTAGAGCCGTATCAACGGCGCAACTCTCCTCGCTATTAATTCAATTAACACAAGGTTAACAAAAAGGGCTTATAATTCTTTTTGTAAGCACGGAAATTTATTCACGGAGCAAATTATGTTAAAAGTTCTTATCGTCGAAGACGACGCTATGCTCAACGATTTGATGAAAACGGCTTTGGAAAAAAGCGGATTTTGCGTCGAATACGCATACAACGCTCTCGACGGCATCAAAATCCTCGAATCCAAAACTCTCGACCTTATCGTATCCGATATTATGCTTCCGGGTATGGACGGCTTTGCTTTTGCCGAAACCGTGCGAAAAACCAGCAAATCCATACCGATTTTGTTCGTTACCGCCAAGGATTCCTTTGAGGACAAGCAAAAGGGCTTTAATCTCGGCATTGACGACTATATGGTCAAGCCCATTGACCTGGGCGAGTTGGTTCTACGAGTACACGCTTTGCTTCGTCGCTCCAAAATTGCTAGCGAAAACAAGCTTACGGTGGGCGGTACGGTGCTCGATTACCACACCTTTACCGTCACCTGCGACGGCAAAACCACCGTGCTACCAAACAAGGAATTTTGTCTGCTCTTTAAGCTTCTCAGCTACCCCAACCGAATCTTTACGCGCAGTCAGCTGATGGACGAATTTTGGGGCTACAACAGCGAATCGTTTGAGCGAACCGTGGACGTACATATCACCCGAATACGCGAAAAATTCAAGGACAACGGCGATTTTGAAATAGTTACCGTGCGAGGGCTTGGATACAAGGCGGTGAAGCATGAATAAAAAGAAGCCTACGCTAAAGGGTAGCCTCACGTTTCGACTACTGGTAATGGTATTTGAGGTGCTTCTCTTTATTTTGGCGCTAATAGTGTGCTTGAGCATAGTTTTGCTGCAATCAGGACAGCTCGCCATCGAAAGCCGCCGTACTCACCCGGGATTTATCGTGCTTATCGTGTTTGCAATCAGCTTGCTTATCACGATGACGGTATCGTTTTTCGTCAGTCGCCACTTTCTCAATCCGATTCGCAAAATAAGCAAGGCAATGCAAAAGATTTCTCACGGCGACTTTGACGTTGCTCTGGACGATTCGGACGCCGAGGGCGAAATCAGCGATCTTATCAACAACTTTAACATCATGGCGCGCGACCTAAAGAAAATTGAGATTCTCAAAAAGGACTTCGTCGACAACGTCAGCCACGAATTCAAAACGCCTATTTCCGCCATCTCGGGCTACGCGACTCTGCTTGCCGACGAAACCATAACGGCAGAAGAACGAAAAAAATACACAAAAAACCTCACGACCAGCGTGAGTGCGCTCAATATGCTACTCGAAAATATTTTGCGCATTTCCCAGCTCGAAAACGACGCGTCTTCACTACAAAAAAACGAGTTTTCTCTCGACGAGCAAATACGCCAGGCGGTTTTATCGCTGGAAAAAGCTTGGTCGGACAAAAATCTTGAGCTTGATATCGAAATGGACGAGCTCACTGTTAGTGGATACGAGCAATTCACCAAGCACGTTTGGATCAACCTTATCAGCAACGCAATCAAGTTTTCTAACTACGGCGGAAAAATTGATATTAGTCTAAAAAAACACGATACGTATGCGGTTTTTTCGGTCACAGACTACGGAATAGGCATAAAACCCGAGGAGCTCAACAAGATTTTTGACAAGTTTTATCAGGCGGACAACTCGCACAGCAAGCAAGGCAACGGACTTGGGCTAGCGCTGGTAAAAAAGATTTGTCATCTAAACGGCTACTCCGTTTCGGTAAAAAGCACCTACGGTCAGGGCTCGACATTCCAAGTAGAAATTCCCCTTTCCTGACCAACACTTTGGACCATAACCCTTTTCATCTTCTTTTGTTAATCCGCTGTCGGACTCGTTTCGGCGGCGGATTGCCCCGTCTAATTTCGTATAAATTTCTCCAAACACCCGACCGAGCGCTTTTATTAAAGCTTTCAAAATATAATTTACTCCGACCACAAAAAAAGGAACTTGCACGCTAAAAACACGCAAATTCCTTTTTTTTGACTCTTTTTTTTGCAAAATTCTTTCAACTTTCGTTTTGACTGATTCTTGACAAAAATTCACTTTGTGCTTGTACCGAATAACGATTATCAAACGGCTATTTGGCAATTATTCAACGCTTGTTAAACGATTATCAAACGACCGTTAAATGCTTATTATCGGCAGTAAGCCACGGAGTCACTACAAGTTAGGCAAGCTCGAAGTGGTCGTCTTTACTCTGAGTAGGGGGCATTCTGTCACCCTTGCTCACGTTGACGGTACCTACGATTCTGCCGTTTCGGGCAACTACGTTATATTCACCGCTCTTTGGGCAAATCGAGCCCGGAACCAAATTGTTGCTGTTCATTGTTTCTCCCTCCTTGTAAACCTAGTATTGCCACTCTGCTCGCACAATATTCACCGCGCATAATATTGACAAAATCTTCTTTTACTTTTATAATCTTAGTGTAAATATTTTGGCCTTACGGCAAAAAGCTGTAAAATTTTGGCTGAATCTTTTGGAGTATCGCTATGATTAAGGTGGCAGGAATTGGCTTGGGCAAAAACGAAATCGCAAAAAAAGTGCTGGACGAGGCAAAAAATTGCTTCGTAATTTTGCGCTCCGGCGAGGGTGTAGACGGCATAGATTTTGACCTGTCTTTTGACGATATGTACGATAGCGCAGCCGATTTTGATTCGCTCTACCGCGAAATGGCTCAGCACGTTATCGAAGCAGAACGCGAGCACGGCACGGTATTGTATCTTGTAAAAGGCGACGGATATTTTGACCGTAGCGTTATGGAATTGTTCAAAATTCGCGGGGACGTATGCTTTGTTTTGGGACAAGGCTACCCATCGGTGTACACAGTTACCGTGTCCGCTTACGAAATAGAAAACGTAAGAGTGCTGGACAATTCCGCCTGCGTCAAGGTGGTAGAAATTGACAGCGCGGAGATTGCGGGCGACGTAAAACTAAAGCTTATGGAATTTTATAGCGACGAGGAAAAGGTTTGGCTGTTTGACGGCAACAATAAAAAAGTCGTTTCGCTGTACGAAATCGACCACGGAAAACGTTTTTCCGCAAACACCACGCTGATTATTCCGCCGGTGGAAAGATTGGAAAACCGCAAGTACGGAATTGACTCTCTACTAAACATTATGGACAGACTCACCGCTCCCGACGGCTGTGAGTGGGACAAGGTTCAAACTCACGACAGTATTCGCATCAATTTGATCGAAGAAGCGTACGAGGCTGTGGACGCGATCAATTCGGGCAACCTCGACGATATGATAGAAGAACTGGGCGACGTGCTACTGCAATCGGTATTCCACTGCGTCATCGCAAAAAACAACGGCGAATTTGATTTTAGCGAGGTTACGACCAGGCTGTGCGACAAGCTCGTAACCCGTCACACCCACGTCTTTGGCTCCAACAAGGCAACTGACGCGGCGTCGGCGCTGGGATTTTGGGAAAAAGCCAAGGCGAGCGAAAAGCAATACACTTCTCTTGCAGACCAGCTCCAGCGTATTCCTCAAAGCTTTCCGTCCCTACTGCGCGCACAAAAATTCTACAAAAAACTGCTCAAAAACGGCGTTGTGGACGATTTGACACAGCCTACAAGCGCCGAACAACAGCTCTTTATCGCAGTAGCGGAATGCGCAAAACAAGGGCTGGATGCCGAAGTCGTTTTGCGTGAATACTGCAACAAAATTTTGAACAAAGTGCAGGAGGCGGAAAAAGCTTCCGCAAAAAATATCGACTGCTCGGCATATAACAAAAATTCGCAAAGCACGTCCGATGCTCTCGGCAAAAAATCACTTTCGGAGCTTTTATGCTAAAAATCGGCAACCTTACCCCCGACAATCCCTATATAGTCGCCCCTATGGCAGGCTACACCGACGTAGCGTTTCGCAGAGTAATGACCGAGCACGGCGCAGGGTTTGCCGTGACGGAGATGGTAAGCGCAAAGGCGCTGGTTTTTGACAACCAAAAAACCAAGCTTATGCTCCGCACCGCACAGAGCGAAAAAATAAAGAGCGTTCAGCTTTTTGGTCGCGACCCCGAGGATTTCAAGCGCGTGCTAAAAAGCGGCGACGTGAACGAATTTGATATAGTCGACCTCAATTTTGGCTGTCCCGTAGGCAAAATTATTCGCAACGGAGAGGGCTCGGCGCTACTAAAAGAGCCTGCTTTGCTACTCAAAATCGTAGAAACTTGTGCCGACAACTTCCCCGTCGTTACGGTAAAACTGCGCGCGGGCTTTGACGAGCAAAGCATTTTACCTTCCTCGTTTTTCAAGGATTTGGAGCGCGCGGGCGCAAGGCTGATTACCATGCACGGGCGCACCGCCGAGCAAATGTACCGCGGAATTTCCAACTGGGACTATGTCAAACGAGTCAAAGACGCGGTGAGTGTAGCCGTGGCTGGCAGCGGAGATATTTTGACGGTGGAGGAAGCGCAAAATGCGCTGAAAATTGCCGATTTCGTTATGATAGGCAGGGGCGCAATGTACGACCCGACGCTGTTCGACGCGCTAAACGGAAAAAATACTCAGCGTTTTGAGGTAATTTTCCGCCATCTCGACTATTTGAGCGAGTATTTTGACGACAAATATGCGTCCACCACCGTGCGAAAGTTTTGGGGATATTATCTAAAAGGACTGCGCGACACCCACAAACTCAAGGTTGAGCTGATGCAAACCGAAAATGTAGCTAAGATTAAATCTCTACTCAGTGATTTTATCCTCTCTGCCTAACGCAAAAATATTTTAGCTTACGCTACAAAAACTTATCCCAAAAGGAATCTTATGTACAAAAATTACGCTGACAAAAAAGTATTTTTCCTCGACCTTGACGGTACGGTTTACCTATCCGACACGCTGATAAGCGGTGCAAAAGAGGCGATAGAAGCCTTGCGCCAAAACGCAAAGGTGTTTTTTCTCACCAACAATTCGTCAAAAAGTCGCGATACGTATGCCAAAAAATTGACCAATCTCGGAATACCAACCTCGCGCGAGGACATAATCACCTCCTCTGGCGCAACGGCGCATTACCTTAAGCTAAACGGCATAAAAGAGGTTTCGGTGCTCGGCACGGACGGGCTCAAGGACGAGCTTAAGGAAAACGGAATCAACGTCGTGAAGAGCGCAAAAACTGCCGTCCTCGGCTTTGACACCGACCTGAGTTACGCCAACCTTTGCGCTTTTTGCGACCTAATAAGAGGTGGAGCGAGATATATCGCTACCCACCCAGACTTCAACTGCCCTACCAAAGACGGCTTTATTCCCGACGTCGGCTCGTTTATGGCGCTGATAAACGCTAGCACGGGCAGATCTCCCGAGGTTATTTGTGGCAAGCCCAACGCTATCATGGCAAAATACGCGCTCTCTCGGGCGCAGGCACTGCCCAGCGAGGCGGTTATGGTGGGCGACAGAATCTACACCGACCTTAAATTCGGCGCAGACAACGGCATCTCCGCAGCGCTTGTACTTACGGGCGAGGGCACTCGCGAGGAGCTTGCAAGCTCGGGCGTAACGGCGGACGTTTTTAACTCGCTGTACGATATTGTTTTTTACGGCGTAGGCGAAAAATTTAAGCAAAAGCTGGGCGCAGGACTGTCCGGCATAAAGAATATATTTGCCAAACGGTCAAAAAATTCCGCACACGTCCCACAAGATTCATTACCAAACGAAGATTCGTCGACTTTGCCTAACGCTTCTTGCAGAACCGACTACGAGGCGATGAACGAGGCGAAAAAGGTGGACGACTCGCCGATTTTTACTTCAAAAACGGAAGACTTAACCAATGAATAAGATTATTTGTTTTGACATAGAAAGCTGTGACGGAGGTAGCGTGGGCAGTCTGTGCAGCTTGGGTTTCGTGACGGCTGAGGCAGGCGAAATCACGGACAAGCAGGACCTTTTGGTCAACCCTGCCTGCGGATTCAACCCAATGCTACTAAAGGGCAAGCATTTCAAGCTCCAGTACCCAAAAAGCGTTTATCGCGCCTCTCCCGGCTTTAAGCACTACTACGAGCGCATAAAATCACTGTTTGCCACCCACACCGTCGTGGGATTTTCGGTGGCGAACGACGTAAAATACCTCAACGACGCGTGCATGTTTTACGGCTTAGATTTTATTGACTACGACTTTTTCGACATCCAAACCCTACTCGCCCTGCATCTCGACGAGCGTCGCAACTATTCGCTTGCCGACGCTGCAGCGCGCTACGGTGTGGAATTTACCGCGCACTCGTCCGCCGACGATGCGGAAGCCTCGTACAAGGTCCTACACGGGATTTTGACGGACGAAGGCTTGTCTCTCGGGCAATTCCTCGAAAAATACTCCGTGCGCTGTGGAACCAATCGCAACGGCGTAATCTACCCTTGCCGTTCGCCTTACCCTGCCGTTGCCATCGCAACCGACAGCAAATCCGCCATCGCCAGACTCAACGCGGAATTTTTGCGCGATGTAAAGCGTCAAAGCGGTGAGCTTAACGGCAAGCGCTTTTGTTTTTCGGAAGAGCTTGAGCTCGTGCCGGAGTTTAGGAGCATAATATCGGCGCTATACGCTAGGGGCGCAACTTACACGGGAATCGTGCAGGAATGCAACTGTTTCGTCAGCGCTAGCGAAACGGGAAAAAGACAAACGGTAGCGCAAATTTTTAAGAAAAACCGCATTACGCTGGACGAGCTGAAGCAAATTTTGGGCGAATACCCACTGCTGACCTTTGACGACGAGCAAATTCTCTTGGACGAAAAGGCACGCAAACAGCACGACCGCATTACCGAGTACACGGCGCAAAAACACGGCTCTACAAAAAAAACCAACGTTAAAGACAAGTAGTTTTCCACTGCACCCAATAAATTTTTACAATTTTTTTCAATTACATAACAAAAACGCCTTCGACCACCGAAAGCGTTTTTTGTTTTTATTTGTTTTTCTTTTTAAAAAAGTTACTTTTAATAACTTTCCAATGTTCGCAAATTTCTTTCTTTTGTTCTTCCGCGCGCTCGGCACTTCTCTTTTTATGATCTTCTTTTTTTTGCTTTTTCTTCTCTTTTTTCAAAATCTTTTTTTCTTTTAAATCTTCCTCAAATTCTTCTCTTAACTCTTTTAATGTTTCCTGTTGAGGGGTGCTCTCCTTTTCTTTTCCTTGTATTTTATTAGCAAAAAATTCCAATGGTGCATCTAGCATCTCAAAAAAGTTCCCTTTTACTTCACTAATTTTTTCTAATTTACCTATTATTTTAAAATCTTCATTTAATGCAGACCATAAAAGCTTTGCGTAACTTTCAGCGAAAAATTTAATTATCTCAACAACTATCTTTACAAGTAGAAACAAAATGTTTATTATAACAACTATTTTATTTAGGTCGTTAGTGCCATATTTCAAAATATCCGTGATACTAAAAACAATAATTACTGTATGCGCAACATAGTCGACTATTCTCAGCACCCTAACAAATTTGCCACTTTTTCGTTTTGTCTTTGTTAAAAACAAAATGAGCATTATAGCTGTTCCCACAAATAACACCCCATAGCATATCAAATGCATTATACTTTCCCTTTTGTCAATACCCAAAAGAACATTCATAACCAAAAGTATACTATATGCAATAATATTTGTTATAAACCATATCTTGCATATATCTTTCCACATTTTATTTCCTACAGCCTTAATGTTTCCCGCAAACATAACCTTTTCTCCTCTTTTGTAGTTAGGCATACATTATAGCATATATTTCTATATTAATCCAGCATTTGCTTAATAACAAACACCGCCCACTAAACGAGCGGTGTTTACGTTATTTTTTCGGTTTTTTATTTTTAGGCATTGAATCGCGGATACGTAGCAAATTTAGCCACTTAATGCACGCAAAGGCTAAGAAACGTTTAGCCCATTTTGCTGATAAGGGTTTCGATGGCGGAGGCAAACTTTTCCGGCTTGTCGATAGAAAGCCCCTCCAATACCGCCGCCTGATAGTAAAGTGCAAGCACCGCGCTATCAAAAGCCTGTTTGTCAGATGCAAACAAGTCCTTTATTACGCAAAAAGCCTTGCCGGACGGGTTGATTTGCAGCACCTTTTTTGCCTTAGGCGCTTTGTCGCGGTTGATCGCGGACAGCACCTTTTCCATCTCCAGCGAAACCTCGCCCTCTGCCGTAAGCGCTGCCGAGCCCTCGCCCAAATCCGCCGCAACGACCTTTTCGACACAGCCGTCGAGCGCGGTCAAAACGGCATCAAAAATCTCCTTGTTGTCCTCGCCCGCCTTTTTGATTTCCTCACTCTTTTCGGTGTTGAAATCGCTGGCAGAAACGGACTTAAACTTTTTGCCCTCGTACTCGCCCAGCGTCTTGATAACGAACTCGTCCACCTTGTCAGTAAGAAGAAGCACCTTTTTGCCCTCGGAATTGAGCATTTTTACCTTAGGGAGTGCCTGAATACTCTCCACGTCGCTACCGCAGGCGTAATAAATTTCTTCCTGCTCGCCCACAGCCGCCGCGCACTCCTTGAGCGTCATAAGCTTGCCGTCGAGATAAAACTCGAGCAAATCCTTTAGCAGTTCCTTTTTCTCGCCAAAGTTGCCGTAAACGCCGTATTTGATGCCTGAACCAAAGGTAGTGAAAAATTCGTCGTACGACTGTCTGTCCTCGGTCTGCCATTTTTTGAATTCGGCAACGATTTTCTTTTCGAGAGCGGTCGCAATAGCCTTTAGTTGACGGTCCTTTTGGAGCATCTCGCGCGAAATGTTGAGCGAAACGTCCTCGCTGTCCACCACGCCCTTAATAAATCCTAAATATTCGGGCAAAAGTTCGGCGCAGTTTTCCATAATCATAACTCCGCCGCTGTATAATTGCACTCCGCGCTTGTACTCGTTGGTGTAATAATTGAACGGCAACGACGACGGCACGAAAAGCAACGCGTGAAAACTAACCGTTCCCTCGAGCTTAAAGGACATTATCTTTTTGGGCGGAGTAAAATCGTAGAATTTGGAGCGATAAAACTCCTCTGCAGCCTCTTTGATTTCTTCTTTCGGCTTTTTCCAGATAGGCGTGCGGCTGTTGAGCGTGCGCCAAACCTTTTTTACTTCGTACTCGCCCGCCTCGTTCTTGACCGAGTCCTCGATTTCGGCGCGTATTGGATAACGAATGTAGTCCGAATATTTGCGCACCAAGGACTCTATAAACCAGTCCTCAAGAAAATCCGAGTATCTGCAATCCTCGTCGTCAGCTTTGAGCTTTAGCGTGATTACAGTGCCCGCGCTGTCCTTGTCCGCCTCGGCAATTTCGTAGCCCTCAAGGCTGGAGCAGGTCCACTTGTAAGCAGTGCTCTCGCCCACCTTGCGACTGAGCACGCTAACCTCGTCGGCAACCATGAACGCGGAATAAAATCCCACGCCAAACTGACCGATAAGCGGTTCTTCGGACTTGTTTTCAGACTTAAACTTAAACGTTCCTGACGAAGCAATAGTGCCGAGATTACTCTCTAGCTCCTGCTCATTCATACCGATACCGTTGTCCTCGATAACGAGCAAACGGTTGTCCTTGTCCGTGGTAATTTTGATTTCGTAGTCTGCGCTTAACGATGCGTCGGTAAGGGAAGCAAAATGCCTCTTGTCGATAGCGTCGCTGGCGTTGGAAATAAGCTCACGCAAAAAAATCTCTTTGTTTGTGTAGATAGAATTGACCATTAATTCCAAAAGTCTGACTGACTCTGCTTTAAATTTTTTCATTACTGCTCTCCTGATTCATAACAAGTTTTTGTAAATTATACGAGGACTTCGTTAACTTTTTGTTAATTATTCCAAGTTTTTCCAAAATGCAAGTTGTTAAACGAAATGTTCGCCTTTTGCTAGCCCATGCGCTTGGGAAAACCTGTGATAGCAAAAAAGACTTGATTATCTCAAGTCTTTTTAATGGAGCTGCTAACCGGATTTGAACCGGTGACCTCTTCCTTACCAAGGAAGTGCTCTACCTACTGAGCCATAGCAGCACACCTCACGTGCGAAAACTATTATATAATAAATTTTTGATTTATGCAACTGTTTTTGCCCCGTTTTGCAAAAGTTCTAACTGTTTTTTGATTTTTTTACTTTTTCACCCGCGAGAGTGACAGAAAACGGGACGAAGTTCTAGAAAAAGTTTGTAGGGGCAAAGTTGCCCCGCTCGTGACGTATTTGCTGTAGACAATGCTGTTTGCATTGCGGGCGACAAAGATTGGTATCGTCATTCTGAACGCACTGAAGGATCTTTTCCGTTATGTTTAGGTTTCCTTTTTTTCGGGCGGGGCAAAGTTGCCCCTACAGGTTTCCCTAGGTCGTTTGATAATCGTGGCTGTTTAGCGTGCTACCTTTGCTCGCCCCCTACAGAGTTGACCATGGCAATTTTCGCCTCCCCACTAGTCCCGAGCGTTACTGCTAAAGGGTCGAAGACCAAAAAAACAACCCCGCTGAAATCAATCAACGGGGTGTGTCTTTTATTTAGTTTGACCAAAGTTGGTCAGGAGCGATTATCTCTCGTCAGGAGTATTGTCCTCATTGCCGATTTTATCCCAATCGATAGAACCGTCGTTAGGAGTGGTGTCAACCTCTACATAGGTTACGTCACCATTTTCAACAAACTTAACGGTAATGTAGGAAGTATCGCTGTAAGGAACGGTATAGGTATCGGTTCCTTCGTTGTAAACGTTCTTACCCTGAGTGTAAGCCTTGATAACTCCACCGAAGCATACGTACTGAATTACGCCGTCACCATCAACCATTACGTACGAAACGTTCATAGTATCGTAGTAAACGGTAAGTGCGCTTTCGGTATAAGACCAATTGGTAATAACATTATTTTCGATAGTGAAAGAAATGTTATACAATATACCAGAAAGGATCTTGCTTGCGTCATCTTCATCTCTGATGAAGGAGAATGCAGCAACGCTACCTTCCCTTTCGCCCGCGGTGTACGCAAACAAGTCAAACGCTACCTTTTCACCATTCTTGATAAAGGCAACGTCGCCGTACTTGCCTGCATCTTCTTCCGGCTGAATAATAACTTCTGCGCTGAATTCATCGTTGCCGGTCTTTGCTCTCAAGAGATAAGAGAACGAGGTGATGTTGTAGTAATCAACGATTCCGTTTGCACTTGCCAAAGTGAAGCCCAATACGTACTCGATACCGTCTTCTGCGGTAAAGGTTACTTTGTAGATTCCATTGGTGTACATAACGAAATCAGTTACGTTTTCTGCCTTGAGGTTATTTCCCTTGCTGTCGGTCATTTCCTGATCGTCAAAGAATTCAAAGGAAATGTAAGCCTCTCCGTAAGAACCGTCCGCATTAACCTCGAATCTCTCGTTGATTTCACCCCAAGTATTTTCACCAAGAGTTGGGATATATCCTACGTAGTAGTAGAAATATTCTTGCGCATAGTCAACACCGTAAGCTGTTCTGTCGTACACAACCTTGGTGATGGTGTAGGTGCTGTTTCTCTCACCTGCAAAGTTAATCTCTACGTAAAGCTTGTAGTATCCGAGAGAAATGTAGGTTTCTACCTCAACTCCGTCTTCGGTTACGGTTTCCTTACGGGTAATAGTACCGGCGTAGTCAGTACCGCCAAGACCTACAGCAACTTGTACGGTAAAGTTACCGTCTCCGGTAGGGCTGAAGGAAATAGTTCCAGGAGCAGCGGTTACGTCGTTACCAATAGGGAGTGGGTACTCATCTTCGGTAGCGCTATCACGTTCAATTCTCAAACCGTAATCGCCTACTTCATAATAAGTTTCGCCGTTGTAGTCCTTGGTCGAACGGAACGCACCAAACGTATCGTCGATATAGAATCCATACTCATTAACCTCTACGCCGTCTGGAGTATCTACGGATGCACGACGGTAGAAGATGACATTAGAGCCATCCATTACGTAGTAACCGTTAGAACCGTCTACGTATACTACCAAGCCTGCAGCGGTAAATCTGAAGTTTCTGAGCGATGCGGAATAGTAAGCTCTAGCACGGAAGCTATGAGCGGTAATAGTAAAGTTTTCTGCGTCGTAAGTATAAAGACCGGATTTTTCCTCGTCAATTACGCCATTTTTATCGGAGATAGCAACAAAGAGCAATTCGTCACTTACGATTTCGTACTTACCGTGCAACTCATTGCCGGTAACGTCGTACTTGACTGCATTGTTAGCGTTGTCAAGCTCAATAATTTCGTTGGTATTTCTGTCAACGTAAGTACCTACGATGCTGTTGTCGAGAATAACAACCATCTTGTACATGCTTGCGCCGCTTTGCAAGTAACCAAACACACCTTCAATAACCTTAGCAGTAGCGTTCTCGGTATAGTTCAAGGTAAGCAATCCGTCAACGGAAACAGTATAAGTAGCGTTTTCGTCAATATATTCTCTGATTGCTTCATCGTTTTCGTCGTATTCGCCGGTAAATCTAAATAATTTTGCTTTTCCATATCCGTCGAATTCAACGTAGTAATCCTGGAGATTGTTGTTCTTGTAAACGAGGTGAACGCCTTCTTCTGCACCACGGAGAGTGAACGCGCCGTTTTCGTCAAAGTCAAAGTAACGAAGCTGACCCATTATCTGAACTACGAGAACAAAAGTTCCATCCTCGTTGTATTCGATAGCGTAAGTTACGAGATCCTCGAAGGTATATCCGTTAGCGTCGGTATAGGTAATACCAAACTGATAACCGTCAATCTTGATCTTGCTCTTGCCGTCTTTACCGGTATAAGTTCCGTTAATATCTTCATTATAAAGAGCATAGAAGCGGGAATCTCCTCTAGAGAACATCAAGAACTTGAATTCCATAGAAGCGTCGTCTGCGATGAACATCACAAGCTCGTCACCCATATTGGTCTGACCAGCTACGCCCTGTTCAGCAAACTTACCCTTAACTTCCTTAACGATAGTTTCCTTTCCGGTCTTTTCGTCAATTTCTATTTCTCTGTAGTATGCGTTACCTTCACCGTCGCTGTAAATGTAGGTAGTCTCGCTAGGATAACCATCTTCTTCGAGAAGGTACGCCTTGTATGGAATGTACTCAAGGAATGCAAACTTGCCGGTTTCTTTATAAAGTCTTATAAGTCCCTGTGCACCGGTGTTAGGCATCTGAACAACGTAAACGTCTTCCATGTAGTTTCCATAAACAACGTATACAGGCTCGCTGTCTGCAATATAGTACATACCAACGCCCTGAGCAAGAGTCATCTTGTAATTTACGTCGTCTACAGTGTTGGTAAAGATACCATCAGCAACTACGTGTTCTTCGTTTACGGTATCAACGTAAGAGTAGATCGCAAATACAGGGTTTACGAAGAATCCTTCGATCTTCATAAACTTAATGGACTTTATAAACTTAGGATTAATTTCAGCGTCCTCAAGAGTAATTGCCTTATCGGAATTGTGGAAATTGGTAGCAGTATAAACGAACATATCGTTATCGCTAGTAGTATAAGTACCGGAAGAATACTTATAAACGTACATCATCAATCCGGTGTTGTAATAACCGTAAACCGACGCGCGACCAGGAGCGGTATCGTTCAATACCAAGAAGATATCGTCATGAGCGTAATAAAGCTCTACGTATCCGCTAGGCAACGAGGTAAGAACCTTATCGGTAATCTGACCCATCTGATCCACGGTAAGAGCAAGTCTAAAGTTGTAAACGTCGCCGTTGCTTGCCGTAAGATCGATAATGATATCGGTGGTACCGGTAGCAATTGGGGAATATCCGTAAGTGAAATCACCAGCAACCGGAGTACCGCCCTTTGGCTTATAGGTAGCGTCGCCGATACCATCCATTTCAAGCTTGCTGCCATCAGCAAGAGTATAAGTATCATCAAGGATTGGATCATAGTCCATATATCCCAAAACGTTTTCGCCATTGACCTCATATTCTACGAGCTTGCCGCGAACAACTACAGAGCCGTAAGCACCATAAAGAGTAATAACATTGCTATCTTCGTCATAGCTGTACTCATAAACTGCCTCGTTGTAGGTAGCTCTAAGTCCGTAACCATCCAAGGTAATAGCGTTATATTCTTCACCGTAGTGTGCAATACCACCTTCGTATTTAACAAACTTAACGAGGACACCGAGGTCTACGTGTCTCTGGTTGTAAACAACGAAGAAGAGCGTTCCCATATCATTTCTAGCGAGCATAAGCTTAATGGTTTTGCCTGCCATAGGACCTTCATCAAACACAACAACGTAAATATCGTTGGAGTACTCTTCGTCAGTCTGGAGGGTATAGGTACCATAAGATTCTATGGTGCTTCCATCCTGCTGATGCTCGGAATAGGTCAATCCGTTGTATGCATCAAAATAGATTTGAACGCCTGCTGTTCCAAGACCAGGAATATACTGTATAGCAGCAAGTCCGTCATTTGCAGTATTTCTATATGCAAACTGATTGTTTTCGATAACTCTACCTCTAAAGAGAGTGTCGCCGTTAGCATCTCTAAAGGTAAATTCGTTGGTATCGCCTGCAATAGTTCCCTCAAAGAAAATTCCGCGTCTGTAAATATAAACAACGCCTTCATTTTCTTCGTCAATAAAGAGCAAGTCTGCGCTACCAAACATATCGGTAAGACCACTTCTCCATACTGGATAGAGGTTCATTTCGCCATCAACAACAATAGCCTTAATTTCTTTTCCAAGTTTTTCGCTGATGAAGCTAGACTGATACTGAACGTAATCTACGCCTTCCTGACTGCTCCAACCAGCGAGGTAATATCCTTCCTGCTCCATAGTAGGGTCAATGATGTTTTCACCGTATTTAGCGGTCATAACCTCGTTTCTGCCCTTGGTTCCGTCAGGATAAACCATATTGAAGGTAACGTTATAAACGTTTCTGTTGTAGTAGAATTTAAGCTCGTTTTGCGCAGGATCTGCATTAACTACAATACTGGAAACAGTACCATCGTGCTCGATCGCCTCGAAACCGGTAATAGTAGAAGCAGTCTGAGAAATGCTTGCTCCTGCATAGTCATATCCTACGAGTTCAAATTCGTCTGCAGTATAAGAGGTTTCATCCTCGATATCCTGCAAAAGATATTTTACTACGTACTTTACCTTGTACTCTGCAGTAAGGGTAATCGCTTCGCCAGGCATGGTGTAGCTGCTGGTAAGAGTCGCTCCGTTGATTTTCCACTGTCCAAACTGATGATCAGCCTTGGTAGGAACGTAATTCTGCATAAATGCAGCAACGTTTGCGCCCTCCTTAAGCATAAGGCCTGTAGCCCCGATTTCTCCGCCGTTGAGATTGAGGTTGATTGCATAAAGTTTAGCCCATTTAGCGTAAACCTTAACAGATTTGTCACCCGCAACAGTAGTTACGCGATCACCACTGAAATCCTTGGAAGTATACCAACCCTCAAACTCATAACCTTCGTAGGTCGGAGTTGGGAGAACGTAATCTTCATCTTTTACCAATTCAACTTTGGTAATGGAATTTCCGGTAGCATCAACCACTGTTCCGCCATTAAGCGCAAAGGTTACGGTAGGTTTTCCACCGCCACCGCATGCTAATGCAGTGAGCGCCATCATGGCTACGAGCAAAGCAATCAACAAAACTTTGAATTTTTTCATGCTTTTCTCCTTATTTTTTTATTAAACTGCTTACGAAATACCGCTTACAGTTAAGTCCTTTTTATACCACATTTGCCGAAACCACCTCTATACAGAGAAGTTTCGGCACATGGTAAAATTTTATTATATATTTTGCAACTTGTCAAGCAACTTCTGCTTCCCAAACTGCATATAATGTAATTCCGTCAGCAACGTCAACGATTTCGTCAGCATAATATTCTACGCTGCCGCCTTCGCTCGTGGACCAACCTGCAAAGGTGTATCCAGGATGCTGCGGAGCAACGATGCCGTTGAGTGCGGTTGCATTGATAATAGTGTCTTCGCTAATGGCTACGGAAACGACTTTTCCGTCGGCGTCAAAGATACAACCGGTAATAACCGGACGAGTGGAAGAATTCCAACGAATATTCCAAACGTCAACGTCTGCAAAATGCTCAGCGGTGTTGTCTGAGTAAATAGTCATAAGCTTGCTGCCGTAGAATGCGTGTGCGCCAACGGATTTGAACTCACCTCTAAGAACAAGGTTTTCCATATTGGTGCAACCACGGAAAGCATACTTTCCGATGGTCTTAACGGATGCAGGAATTACGAGATTCTTGAGAGATGCTGCGCCGTAGAATGCGAGCTCGCCGATGGTCTCAACGCCTTCCTCAATGGTAAGGTTAACGAGAGCTTCGCAGCCGTAGAACGCATATCTAGAAAGTTCCTTTACGGTACCAGGAATTACGAGATCGGTAATAGAAGCACACTTACTGAACGCTGACTCTCCGATAACTTCGATTCCACTTCCAATAGTCAAATTCTTCAAGCCCAAGCAACCGTAGAAAGCTCTGGTTCCGATAGAAGTTACGGAATCAGGAATTCTTATGCCGTCCAAGCCCAAGCAGCCGTAGAAGGCTCTCTGCTGGATTTCGGTGGTTTTGTTACTGAATCTTGCAGACTTAAGGTTGAGACAGTTGTAGAATGCATATTCCTCGATTACGGTTACGTCGGTCGAAGACATATCGATTTCGCTCAAAGTGCTGCAACCATAGAATGCACCCTTGCCAATGGTTTTAAGTGCAGGTGGCAAGCTTACTCTGAAGAGCAACGCACAGTTGTAGAAGGTGAGCTCCTTAATTTCTCTAAGGTTGTCACCCAAGGTGATGGTAGCAAGAGCTACGCAGTTTCTGAATGCACCAACGCCCACGTATTTAATGGTTGCGGTAGCATCACCAGTAATGTTTCTAAGTCCCTGACAGTTGTTGAACGCATAGTCAGCGATACCTACGGTACCCTGCTTGAGGGTAGATTCGGTGATCATTGGAGATGCGCCTACAATCCAGTTACCAGCATACATAATGTTGTTTACCGGTTTAGAATACAAAGCGGTCTGATAGAAAGCGTATGCACCAATACGGGTCACGCTACTAGGAATAAGAAGTCCTGTAGTAGGGTTGTCAACCTTGGTACATCCCATAAAGGCATAGTCGCCAATTTCCTCAACTCCTTCACCAATATAGAGGTTCATCAAAACGTTGCAGGAAGCAAATGCGTACGCACCAATCTTCTTAACGCTACCGTCCGGAATATCTACTTTCCACAATTTAAAGTTTCCTGCAAAAGAGTATGCACCCAAATATTTAAGAGTTTCTGGAAGGTAAACTTCTTCAATACCGGTAACCTTTATGTTATTTTCCATTCTACCAAGGTTATAGAATGCATAGTCGGCAAATCCATAAACGCCCTCTTTGAAATCTTCAGCGTAGATTTCCTTAACTTCTTCAAACTTGGTGGTATTGCAACCAATTACCCAATTTCCAACGTAGTAAATGTCACTACCCGTACCTGCCTGGCTTGCTTCTTGAGCCGCAATATAAAGAGCAGTTGCAACAAACGCTCCTCTACCCAAGCTAGTCAAAGTGCTAGGAAGAGTAACGTCAGTCAACAAATCACAACTACTGAAAGCAAAGTTACCAATAGTTTCCAAACCTTCCGGAAGCTCTACGCTAACGAGCTTATCAGCCTCAAGGAACACATACTCAGAAATGGTCTTGAGTGCGCCGTCTTCTGCAAAGGTAATGGTTTCGAGGTTAGTTGCATATGCAAAAGCATATTCATCAATGGACTCTACACCTTTACCGATAGTCAACGAAGTAAGAGCCTCGTTCTCGGAGAAAGCATGTTCTGCGATGGTCTTTACTTCATCAGGAATTACGAGAGATTTAAGAGAATTACAAGCAGAGAAAGCAGTTTTTCCGATAGACGTAACTTTGCTACCGATAGTTACGCTCTCAAGAGCACGGCAGTAAGCAAAGGTAGAATCCTCGATTACGGTAACGGTTTCTGGCAATACAATGCTCAAAAGTCCTCTGCAACCCTGGAAAGCCGAAGCACCGATAGTAGTGATCTGGCTGTCGGCAAAATCGATTGCAGACAAACCGGTTGCGTTGTAGAACGCGCTGGTACCGATACTCTTAACGTACTTACCCATGGTGATTTTGGTAATTCTGTTGTTACCCTTAAATGCGTTTTTAGCAATAGTGGTAACTGGTTTTCCTCTATACATACCGTTTTCGTCACCAACGTTGATTTCACCCTCCGAAACACCGGCTCTGGTAAGCTCGTACTCCGAACCGCCGTTGATAAGGGTATAAATACAACCGGATTCATACGGTCTATAGAATTCAATAACTTTGGACCACTTGGAATTTTTTTCGTCGTCTTTTCCTGCTATTGCTTTGATCTTGATCTCGTAGAGACCTTTGTCAAACTTTGCAAGAGAATAGGTGGTCTTTCTCGAAACGATTTTAGTCGTTACGTCTGTTTCGGTGTTCTTTACTTCGATTTCATAGCTACGTGCGCCGTCAACAGGAGCCCAAGTCAAGTTGTAATCGCTATCAATATTCGTATTGAAAGGCGTTGCAATAGTCTCACTGCAACCTATGGCACATAACGCAAATATACAAATCGTAAGAACAATTATAGCGAAGCTAAGTCGCTTTTTCATATATCCTCCTTTGTTAACCGGGAACGCTTGGAGAGTACCAAGCGTCTCCGATTAATCACTCTGTCTATTTGTTGTTAGACTTTTTAGCCTTGTAATCACGATAAATTTCGTGTGGCCACTTAAACTTAAACTTACGAACTGCAATATCGAGCAAGAACAACGTAATAGCGATGATCATGAACAAGAATCTTGGATCAAAGGTCTTGTGAATCTCAGTCACAAAGCTATCGTAAATTTCTGCAGGATCGGTAATGTCTTCTACCATGATACCATTTCCTCTATAAGCCCAGCTGTCCATGATTTCCTCGTAATCTACTGGATTTTCTGGATCATCATAGGTGTCGTATTCCTGAGAATAGGAGAACGCCTTGTAGGTCTCGTAAGTAGCAAGAACATTGCCATCTTTGTCAACTTTATTAAAGGTGAGCTTGTAAACTCCGGAACCCTTAACAACAACGGTAAGACGGCTGAAGCTGTTGGATGCATCCAACGGAGAAGTTACGTATACAGGATAATCAACACCTTCTTCCATAAGAGTTGCTTCGTTCAACGAAATAGGAACTGCGCCTTCTTCGCTTGTGTCTACTATAGTACCTTCTATCTTTTCTCCGCTCTTAAGCTCGGTAAGTACGCTGTACTTGTTAATATAGTTGTACTCAGTAGCCGTAACGTTAATCTCGCTAGGTCTAATGCTGTTTATAGGCATGAGGTTTTGGATAGCGTTGGTGAGCAACGTGTAACCGTTTTCATTAGACATAAAGTCCAACGACCAGGTTCCGTTAAGGTCACACATAAAGCTTCCGACCATACCGTTTCCGTATTTCCATTGGGCGTATATCGGAACTTCGTACTCGCCTTGGAGTATTACGTCCGCCGTAGGCTTAGGTTTGGTTCCATAGAAACCACCCAAGTTGACCGTCATAAAGTTTCGCTGCGACTCTTCGTCCGTTGCAACTCCCTTAACCACAGGAGATAACGGATTGGATATCAACGGAGCAAACTCCTCAGGAACTACTTCCTTAATTTCAGGAACGTTCAAGTCCTCTCTCATGAGAGTTACGAGCTGCTCAGACTGAGTACGCGGTACGCAGTACAAATATCCGTTACCGATACAAACTGCTCTAAGCATCTTCTTGAATGGATCACCCTGAATCTCCTCGTCAGTCAAATCTTCTTCTTTGTAAGTATTACCTGCGGTCTTGAGCGGATATCCACTCTGTCCGATAATTGCTACCGAAATGGTAATTCCGTCTTGCTCATAGTACTGACGGATAAAGTCCTCGTATGCAGAAGGAGCATCACCAGGGATACCGTCGGTAACGAGAAGGATGTGTCTTCTGTCTACTGCGGTAAGCGCTCTAAGCGCCTGACCTGCTCTTTCGATTGCTCCAGGGAAGATGGTAGAACCGTTTGCTTCCTTTACGGAGTTGAACGCTTCGAGAATCTTTGCTTCCTGGGTACGTGGGGTAAGCGGCAATATTACGTTATAGTCGCTAGCAAGTGTCATAAGTCCTACGTAGTCACGCTCGGTAAGAGCATTAAGCGTAGCAGTTGCACCTGCCATTGCCCAGTCAACGTATCTTACACCGCTATCGTCGGTCATAAGCATGGAACCGGAGGTATCCACTATGATCATGAGTCCAAGAGGTGGAGTATAGTTGATTGCATTTACAGGCAACATCTTTTGGTAAGTAGTGTTGTACATATCCGAACGCTTGTAAGCGTGTGCTTCGTCCGAACCGGAATCCTTACCACCTTCGTTACCGCCAACGGTGAACAATCCGCCACCGTGAACCTTAACGTACTCCTCGAGCATTAGGTCGAAGCCTTCTACGAGATGCTGGTTGGTGTTACCTCTACCCATCACATCGTTGTACTTAATAAGGTCTGCGTTTGCAACGTTATTAAGAATAATCTGATCGTACTGACGGAGGTCGTCAACGCTCTTAGGGAGATTATCTCCGGTAATGAGGTTAACTACGTCAACGTCGTACAAGTCATCAATTTCAAGAGTTTCTTCGAGCAACTCTGATTCGCCGCTGTACGCTTCGAGAATCAAGATTCTGTTGAATACTTCGATAAGCATATAAGAGCTGTAGGCGTTGTTCTTTTCCACGGAGTCACCGCTGCTAACCACGGTTACTCCAAGCTCGTGCAATCCTTCGCTGGTAAAAGTATGACGAAGGGTATGCTTGGAAGTTCCTGGATTAACCTCTACGGTGAGGCTGGAATCTGCGTCCTGAAGTGGAACGCCATCTTCAATAAGCTGAAGAGTAATTTCGTTCTTCGCTTTACTCTGAACAGTTACGTTAATTGCACACTCTTCGTTAAGAAGAACGTGGTAATTAGGGAGCTCGATGTCAACGATCTGAACGTCGTTGTCCTCGTAAGTGCTTCCTACGTAAGCGGTATCAAGCTTAATGCCGAGAGCAGTTACCGAACGGATAGCAGAAGCTGCTTCTTCGTCAGTTTCCTTTGCGTCGGTAATAAGAACGATCTTGGCGGTCTTAGGATGCTTAAACAAATCTTTAGTGAACTCGAGAGCAGCAGCAATGTTGGTTGCGCTGGTATCAGGAAGTTCAGCGGTAAGGTATTTTTCGTAAATGCTATCTACGTCTTTGGTAAGCGGAGCAGCATAAACCTGGTCGAAACCAAAAGATACGATACCGATATTGTAGTTATCAAAACTACCTTGTGCAATAATAGTCTGAATAAGATCTTCTCTCGTATCTTCTTCGAGCTGTTCAGTCTCTGAAACGTCTACGAGCAAAATCAATTCGTTCTTGTCGTTAGGAATATCGTAGGTCATGGTCATACCTGCGAGAGTCGCAATAGACAATACCGAAATTATGATATGGAGCGTCATCGAAGTAATACGGTTACGGGTCTTACGATATCTCTTGTTGAGTCTAAAGTAAGGGATAAGCGTAAACGCAACGAACAAAATGATGAGCAACAACAGCAGAGGATGTTCAAAATGTATTTCAAAATTTCTCATATTTTTAATCCTCCTTATACTTCCTCACGGAGATGCAACCACCACTCACAGAAGAGCAAGGTTACAAGTGCCGCAGCAATGTAAATCAACAAGTCGTCGTAGAAGTCTACGATCTGCTGCTGACTGTATGGGTCAACAAGTGAATCTTCATAAGCCCAAATGTTACTTTCAGTCTCAGGAATCTTAACGTAAATCTTCTCGTAAATGCTCTTGCCAAACGCAGTCTGGAACAACTCGTAAGTTCCCGGAATAGTTGCGGTGTATTCTGCTGGGAATTCGGTATAAAGCTCAGGCTCTACGATATTAGTTACGCTTGCAACGGTAAGATCCGCGCCTCTTGCATTGAACGAAATGGTCTCGTTAACTTCATAAGCGTTACGCTCTACCGTAGGAGGCAAAAAGAACTGGAACATATTGTACAAAAGCTGAGGGAACGCAGCCTGAATTGCGATGCTGGAATAGTGCAAGCTGAATGCGAAAATTCCGATTTTGCAATCTACTTCGTTCTTAACAAGCACGAGTGGGCGTCCGTCTACGCTCAAAACTTCGGTAAAGCTTGGATCGTAGTTGAGAACCTGCTTGTGCATACTAATCGTAATCTTACTAGCGTCAATATTCTTGAGAAGTGGATGGGTATCGTCGAGAGCAGACATAGACTTGCTGCTACCAAGCGGTGCATCCTGACCAAAATTTACGCCGAGTCCGTCCGGAGTCTCGTCAGGGTTTACGAGCAAAATAAAGCCGTCAGTAGGAAGCTTATTTGGAACGTCATGCTCGTAGATATAGAAGTCGTAACCCTCGGTTACGTGCTCCTCAATTGGATCACCAGGAGCCTGCATTTCGTTCTTGTGCTCATTATACTGGATATCCCATCTGTCTGCAAGTTCGCTACTAAATACGTTCATTGCGCCGTAGAAGAAGCTGTTTGCCATGGTACTGGTATAAAGCACCTTCATAACTTCCTTCTGACCGCCGTAAATATCAAAGCTGTCGTCCTCGTAGAAAGTATCGCTAACTGCAAGAGAAAGATGCACAGACTGATAAGAGAATACTCTCTGACTCTGATCAAGAACCACAACGGTGGTCTTGTCGTCAATGATAGCCATGTAATCTTCCTGCTCTTCCTGTGTATTGAAGTACTTGAATACTACGTTTGCGGTCTGATCCTGTCCGCAGTAAACGCTTTCGGAAACAGTAATCTGTGAACCGTAGTCGCTAGCATCGTAAGCGTTTGCACCCTGAATCTGAACGGTAAGCTCTACTTCAGCGTCCTTTCCAAAGCACGCTACTTCTACGTAGAACGCATAATAGTTGTCCTCGTACTCTGCACGAGCATTAAGGATACCTGCATTCCATTCACCGATTGCGCCTTCAACGCTCTTTGCTACGCCAACGTTAACTACTTCGATCTTCTTAGGAACAACGCCGTAAGTGGTATCAGTGTAGTATTTGATTTTAGCGTCTGGGTTCTCTTTAAGAATCTGTTCGCAAATCTTGAAAGCTGCCTCAGTATCAGAAACACCGTAAGAGCAAGCCATCTCGTCGAGCAAAAGCTCGTCGAACTTTTCGTCAACAAAAGCAGCATCTTCTGGAAGCTTGCCCTTGCCTTCGAACAAGTAATGAGGAGCAGCGTCCGCAATGATAACGGACATAGTTCCCTCTTCTTTCATACCATTATAATCTTTGATAATGGAATCTACAGCTCTCTCAAAACGGGTTTTCTCGTCATAAGTCGATCTCATGCTGGCAGAAGCATCCAAAACAATAATCAACTCGTCAGTTTTTTCCGGCATTTCGAGCACTTTATTAGGCTGAGCCAAAATAAATGCACACGAAGTCAAAATCAAAATCTGACAGATGATTATAAGGATATTTCTGAGCTTAGAAATCGGAATCTTCTTCTTTCTATATCTTAAGCTTAGCTTCCAGATAAATGTACTGGAAATTCTCTTTTGCTGGTAGTTTGGCTTTATTATGTAAATAATAAGCAAAATCAGCAAGGAGATTAAGCCTAATAATCCTAAAGGTGTTAATAATTTCATCCCATAATACCTGCATTTAATAATTCAGAGAACAGCACTCTTTCGATAGGAATGTCGGTTCGTATTGTTACGTAGCCTACTCCTCTCTTGTTGCAGTACGTCTTGATGTCCTGCTTAAAGTCTCTGAGTGCCTCTTCGTATGCTAATTGCATACTGCGTGTAATCTTTATCTTCATGTTCTTGGTATCCGCCACGTCTACCGACTCGGAGTCTATCAAGTGTACACGTCCGTCATAAGTTGGATCCAACTCGTCCGGCGTCAGTATCTGCATCAGCAGTACCTGTCTCTTCTTGTAACACAAGTAGTCTACTGCCTTCTTCCAGTTACTGTCCGTCATAAAGTCAGAAA
The DNA here is from genome assembly GCA_017396125.1 of Clostridia bacterium. Taxonomy (GTDB): domain Bacteria; phylum Bacillota; class Clostridia; order Christensenellales; family Pumilibacteraceae; genus RGIG1965. Next base: position 1,557 of record JAFQMX010000026.1, on the reverse strand, counting down.
TTATTACGCTCAATCCGTTGCCCGTACTTGTGTTGTTGCAACTGGTTACGCATTTTTCGATATCCACTTCCTCAACGAATTCCATCTCGTTCATGGCGCTTACAGCTCTAAAGTAAGCATTCTTGCCGATAATCGTACCAAACGGATTGTCACAACCCGTGCTCTTCATAAAGTTGAGCGATACCTTATCCATATTGTGTACAGACAAATATCCGAGAGCCGCCGCACATGCTACAGCGTACGCTGCTTTTTGTGGGTTGTCCTCGCCCATCGATGCCGAGCAGTCCAAAAAGAGCTGTATCTGCATCTGTCTTTCGTCTGTAAACAATTTCAAGAAATACTTCTCAAAACGGCTGTACAAGTTCCAGTCTATTCGACGTATATCATCGCCAAACTGATATTCACGGTAATCCGAAAACTCTACGGTCTGTCCATACGTGCTTACCAAGTGCTTTCCACCGAAATATCCAGCGAGATTGCTTCTGAGATTTAAGGATAACGTTTCCAGACGGCCGAAAAATTTATCGTCCAAAAAAGAAACTTTCATTCCGTTCTCCCTATTTCCTTATCTTTTATTTCTCAAACTTGTAGTTCTTGCTTGCTTCTTCCAAAATCATTCTGATCGCGTCGTCTGCGGTTACTCTTTCTGCAATTGCTTCGAAGTTCATCTTAAGACGGTGACGGAGTACTGGGAATGCCAATTCGTTGATGTCGGTGTAAGATACGTTGTATCTGCCCTTGATCAATGCCTTTACTTTACCTGCGGAGATAAGTGCTTGTCCTGCACGTGGGGATGCTCCTACACGGATATACTTCTTAGCAGTTTCAGATGCGCACTCGCTGTCAGGGTGAGTTGCAGAAGTAAGGTACATTGCGTATCTCATTACGTCAGATGCTACTGGGATCTGGTTAGCAGTTTTTCTCATCTGCAAAAGTTCTTCGCCGGTACATGCACAATCTGCAACTTCGGCCATGGTCTTCTGGGTCATGTCTACGATCGCCATAAGTTCGTCGAGCTTTGGATTTGGTACGATGAGCTTGAACATGAAACGGTCCATCTGCGCTTCAGGAAGTGGGTAAGTACCGTCCTGCTCGATAGGGTTCTGAGTTGCAAGCACGAAGAATGGTTCGTTAAGCTTTCTGGTTACACCCATAACGGTTACGCTGTGCTCCTGCATCGCCTCGAGGAGTGCAGACTGGGTTTTAGGGGTAGCACGGTTAATTTCGTCCGCGAGGATGATGTTACTGAAAATAGGACCTGGCTGGAAGTCGAAAGAGCTGTTTCCCTTGTCGTCCTTAACTACGATGTTGGTACCAGTAACGTCCGCTGGCATCAAGTCTGGGGTAAACTGGATACGGGAGAATGGAAGGTCAAATACTCTACCAAGAGATCTTACAAGACGGGTTTTACCTACGCCCGGTACACCTTCCAACAAACAGTTACCACCTGCGATCATCGCGATGATAGTTCCTTCTACTACTTCCTTCTGACCTACTACGTCGCGGGAAACCTGCTCAAAAATGTTTTTGCACTGTACGCCAAACTTTTCAATGTCT
>JAFQMX010000025.1 GCA_017396125.1 Clostridia bacterium | reverse complement strand
TTCAAATCCGCTTCCGCACTACTCATAAGGGAATTACGCGCCGCGATTTCCGCATCTCTTATGTGCGTCGCGGCTTTTTTGACAGCGTCGATAATTTCCTGCTCGCTGATTCCGAGAGTATTTTGGTTGGAAATTTGATATATATATCCCTCGTGGTCACTACCCTCTCCGTACACGCCTCTGACCGTAAGATTAAGTCTGCTGACGTTGGCGACAACCTCTTCCAATGAACGAGTCATACTGAGCGCAGGCAAAAACATCATTACCGACGCGCGCAGTCCCGTTCCCAAATTTGTAATGCAGGTCGTAAGGTATCCCAGCTTTTGGTGGAAAGCAAAGTTAAGTTTTTTGGAAAGATGGGTATCCAAATCATCAATCTTTCGGTACGCCTCATCCAGCGAAAATCCCTGTGTTATGCATTGCTGACGAAGATGATCTTCCTCGTTTACCATAATGCTAACGGTTTTGTCCTCGGAAATTATTGCAACTCCACTTTTTTTATTCTTGATTAGATCTGGACTGATGAGATGCTTTTCCATTAGCGAATAGCTCTCTACGTTACCGTTTAGATTGCTCATAAGATGCACGTCGTAATGCCCCAAATCCTTGACTGCGTCCGAAACGTTTTTTGCTATGCGCAAAGCGTCTTCGCCCTCGGCATAAAAAGGAAAATCACTTAGGTTTCGAGCAAGTCTTACTCTACTGCTTATTATAACGTCATTTTGCATAAGAATTCTCCTTTAGCTTCTTCAATTTATTGCTTATAATTTCCGCCTGCTCGTAATTTTCCGTTTCGACGGCGCGCTTTAGTTCCGCCTCAAGCTTAGAAATACTTACACCGTCTGTGTGCTTGCCATCCGGAGTTTTTCCCGTGTGAGTGGTAGAGGACTGCACGTTTTTGATTACCGGCTGTAATCTATCAAACAGTTCTGTATAACAGCTTGTGCATCCCACGAATCCGCTATTTGCTATATCCTTTAGCTTGCGTCCGCATTTTGGACAAACTGCTTTTTTCAGAGCAGGCTCATTCATTCCCGCAAACATTCCAAATGCAGAACTAAACATATCCTTTTGCTTTTCGAAAATACATTTCGAGCAAAGATGCATACGGGTTTTTACTCCGTTAACGGTTTTTTCCATATAGCCCGTTGCTTCATTTTTTCCGCAATTTTCGCACAGCATTTTTTGCTTTTCCCTCCTGACGATTATTTGTTTTACGATTATATATCTTATTTTGCTGAATTTACCGTTGGTTTATCTCAAACGGTTTGTTAATTTGTCGAAACACTGCAATTTTGCGTTCATAAATGCGCTTACTTTGCATTATCATCAAACTTAGCTATTAAGCGTTTTCTATAGCCAGTATTCCTCTCGCCACCTGACGCAAAATTCCCGCCCTTAGTCCATCCTTTGCAAGCGACGGCGCAACCAAAGCCTTGTCAGACAGCGAATTTTTTAAAATCAATCCCTCTCGCTCTGTGAGAATTTTATTAAGCACGAGGTTATCAACCACGTCGTAAGCCTTGGCTTGCGTAATACCCGTATTGAGCGGAAGGTTGATTAATTTATTAAGCAGGTCGTACGGCGTTGCTCGAACTCGTATCACGGTTACGAATCCTCCACCACCTCGCTTGGACTCCACTATATATCCCTTGTCCGTATTGAATCTCGTAGTAAGCACGTAGTTTATTTGGCTGGGGGCAACCGAAAAATAATCGGCAAGCTCGTTGCGGTTAATGTTAACCTTTGCCTCCTCGCCCATCAGCTGCAAAAGAAAAGATTCAATTACGTCACTAATGTTAGCCATTTGATCACTCCTTAAAAGTTTGACTTTCTTTGACCTTTGACTTTATTATACCATTATTTTCATATTTGTCAAGCGGTTTTAGTAATTTTTTAAAATTATTTTTTCAAAGAACTCCTCAGCGTTTCCTGGCATTGATTTTTTATAATTTTACATTTGATAGAAAACGAAAAGTGAATTTTCACGCAAAAAAAGCCCTTATTCCCGACGATTCAATCAGGAAAAGGGCCAGAAATTATAGGTATATACCAATTATAATTCCTTAATACATTTTTTAGGGCATTTGCTTACGCAAACCATACATCCGTTGCACTTTGCGTAATCAATCTGAGCAAGGTTGCCCTTTAGCGTAATCGCACCGCTCGGACAATTCTTTTCGCACAATCCGCAAGCAATACAACCGTTTTGACAAGCGGCAATAACCTCTTTACCTTTGCACTTGTTAGAACACGCAACGTAAACCTTTGCGCTTTTAGGAACTCGACCGATAAGCGCGTAAGGACACTCGTTGATACAAGAACCACAAGAGCCACATTTGGTTTTGTCGATAACACTAACGCCGTTTACTATAGAAATTGCATCCTGCGTGCAAACGCTTTTACAGCTTCCGTATCCAAGGCACGCGGTAGAACAAGCGCGTCCGCCGCCAACGGATGCAGCAGCCTTACAATCCTTGTAGCCGACGTAATTTGCTTTTATTTTACTGTTAACACCATTACAATGAACCACCGCCACGGTAGGTTCATCAATCTCCACGACCTTGCCCAAAAGCTGCGCGATTTTTTGTTTATTCTCTACCGAAGTAGGATTGCATTTGTTTATATCAGCCTTACCCTCGTATAGAGCCTGAGCAAAACCATCACAACCGGCATAACCGCATCCACCACAGTTTGCACCGCAAAGATTCTCTCTTATCTGGTCAATAATCGGATCTTTTTCTACTTTCAGCTTTTCTCCAAGAAATGCTAGCAAAAAAGCAAACAAAGCCGCGACAGCCAGAATTATCAATACGGGTACGATATATTTATCAAAAAACATTATCAGTCCTCCATTTACGCAAACATTCCGGCAAGTCCCATAAACGCAAGCGCCATAATTCCCGCCGTAACCAGAGCAATCGCAAATCCCCTAAACGGCTTTGCAATAATAGTTCTTTCTTGTCTTTCTCTAATTCCCGCCATCAGCACCAAAGCCATCATAAATCCTAAGCCTATGCTGGTTCCGTAAATAAAAGTATAGAGAAGGTTGTAACCGTTGGTGATTACCGCGTTTGCAGTACCGAGTACAGCACAGTTGGTGGTAATGAGCGCAAGGTATATTCCCAAAGAATTGTACAAGGTAGGCGCGAATTTTTTGAGCACAATATCAAGTATTTGCACCAAGCACGCTATTATCAATATAAATATTATTGTTTGCAGATACTCTATTGCCAGCGGTGCAAGAACAAATTCATAAAGCATCCAGCAAACTACGCTGGAAATTGCAATTACGAAAGTAACAGCAAGACCCATACCCACTGCGGAGCTTGTTTTTTTGCTGACACCCAAAAACGGACAAATACCTATGGACTGGTTGAGTACAACGTTATCAGTCAAAATTGCGGCTATAATTATAGAAAATATCTCTCCCATACTAAGCCTCCTTTTCCTCTAAAGATTCTTGCTTTGCTTTTGATTTTTCGTTATAAATACCAATCAAAACGTTGAACAGTGCCATCAAAAGTCCGAATACGATAAAACCTCCCGCCGTCTTTGCAAAGATTTCAATTTTCAAAACTTCTGCCAAAAACTGTCTGGTTGCACCCATAAGAGTTATTGCAGCGACAAAGCCGAGTCCCATAGACAATCCGTCGATTACCGAAGTTACTACGTCATTTTTGGACGCAAACGCCTCTGCTCTACCCAAAATTATACAGTTAACTACAATCAACGGTATAAACGCACCTATACTTGCATCCAACGCAGGCAAGTACGACGAAATAAACATTTGCACCAACGTTACGAAGGTCGCAATTATCACTATGTACGCCGGAAGTCTAACTTTATCAGGAATAATGTTTCTCAATGCGGAGATTACAAGATTTGAAAAAACCAATACAAACATGGTCGCAAAACCCAAACCAACCGCATTTGTAACGTTCGTACTCTTTGCTATAGTCGGACAAGTTCCCAATACCAATACAAATACGGGGTTAGAAAAAAGTCCGCCTGTAAGCGCGCTTGTGTATTTGTTATTCATGCTGACCTCCCAAAAGCTCAATATCTTTTGCATATCTAACGATAGGTGCACTCTCAAGTGGCTGCACTACAATAGGCGGTAATGCAGATTCATCTACCGATTCGATAAATTTATTAGCAAAATTTATCGCGTTTGCAACACCGTTGAGCGAGTTGGTCGCACCGGTGCCCACCATAAGGTCTTTGCCAGAGCCTACGTTACCTGAGCTACCCTTGAGATTTTCAAAAACCGCGTCCAAAGCACCAGAACTTACGAGATTCCCGCCCATATAATTGTTCTTTGCCTTGTCGTAGCTTTTTAGCTCAACCGCCATTATAGTTTTATCGATGTTGTATGCAACTAGCACGGTAACCGTTCCGTTTTGGTAACCGTTACCCACGGCTTCTACTATAAGCCTGCCGTGATTTGTATCACCTGTTGCTCTGTACAATGCATTTATATACTTGTAGTTAGTTCCGTTTTTGTCATTAAAACTCGTTACAAACTCGTCATAGGTGCCATAAGCAATATCATAAGATTCACTGTAACAAATTTCGTTGAGCAAAGCCACCGTTTTGGTATCAAGCTTTGCCGAAGTATCAGGCTTAGGAAAAATTCCGTTCGCCATCGCAAGCAGTCCTACGCAAATTACGGAAATGAGCGAAAGAACTATTACTGATTTTACAGTATTCTTGGTAGCAGTAGTCATATTACTTCACCTCCGCTTTTTTGGCTTCAGGACTTTTCTTTTTGGGTTTTACGTAACCAAACGGTCTAGGAACTATGTATTTGTCAAGCAACGGAGTAACGATATTCATAATGAGTATCGCAAAGCTTACTCCCTCCGGGTAAGAACCGTAAATTCGAATAAGCGCCGTAATAAGACCTACACCTATCGCATAAATGAATTTACCCCAAAAAGTATTAGGACAGGTGGTATAGTCCGTTACCATAAAGATTGCACCAAACACCATACCGCCACTCATAACGTGAGCAAGCATATTGTAAAGCAATGCGGTTCCCGTAAGTTTGTTTTCGATCAAGCCGTCAAACACCAAACAAAACAGCGTCGTAGACACAATAACTATTGCAGGCAATCTCCAATCGATAACCTTGCGCACGCAAAGATAAATATATCCCAGCGCCAATGCTATCATTGAAGTCTCACCCACCGCTACGCTTCCTCTGGTTCCGAGTAACATATCAATCAAATCGGATTTGGTGATGGGAGCAAGTCTGTCTGTCATAAGCCAAGTTGCACCGGTAGTAACGTTTTGTCCCCAAGTATCTGTTGCAAAAACAGCCTTAAACGCTGTAGCAAATGCAAGAAACAAAAAGATTCTCGCAGCAAGTGCAGGGTTTGCAAAATTCTTTCCTATTCCGCCGAACAGCATCTTCACTATCCAAATAGCAAACAAGCTACCGAGCAAACACACCAAAATCATATCAAAGCTAAACACAACAGCGTCGTTGCTTTTTATGTTCCAGCCCCATATGCTTACGTAAGTAGGTAAATTTAACGCAAGCATAATTCCCGTAACAATGGACGAAAAATCATTTGCGCTGCAGTCCTTTGCTCTCTTTTTGTTAAACAAAACCTCGTACAGCATTTCGAACCCATAACAAGCTGCCGCACACACTACGCAGTTTACAAGCACGAGATAACCGAAAATTACCGTTGCGGCAATTATCGCCGGAATCATTGCTATTATTACGTCCAACATAATTTTTCGCGTCGAGTTGTTTGCCGATACGTGAGGAGAAGAAGATATTATCAAAGTATCATCCATTTCTTTTTTCCCTCGCTTTCAATTGTGATTTAGCTTTTCTGATGGAGTGAACAAGCTGTCTGTGCGCCGGACAAACGTACGCACAGCAACCGCATTCCAAGCAGTAATTTGCTCCATATTTTTCCGCTCCATCATAATCACCCGCTAAAGTACACTCTTCTATGTACATTGGCATAAGATGCATAGGACAAACGCCTGCGCAGCTAGCACAGCTAATACAAGCGGTAGGAGTAGCTGTAGAACATTGGTCTTTGGTAAGGAATAACAAACAGCTGGTGGTTTTGGTGCACGAGCAGTCTTCGTTCATCACCGTTTTTCCCATCATAGGTCCGCCGTTTACAATTTTTACAGGCGGATTATTTTGATTTATTCCGCCACAGTACTCGATTATATCCTTGTAAAGAGTTCCGCTGCTTACCCAAAGATTCTTTGGATTGGCAATTCCACCACCGGTTACTGTCATAACTCGCGAATAACACGGCTGCCCCTCTTTTACTGCAAGATATACGTCCAGCGCCGTGTGAACGTTGTTTACGGCAATTCCGTACGACGAAGAACGAACTCCCTTCGGTATCTTGAGTCCAGTAGTTGCATAAATCAACTGCTTGTCGCTACCCTGCGGATATTTGGTAGCAACACCAATAACTTTTATGTCTGTAAAATTCTTTTCTTTTACGTACGCCAAAAGATCGGCAATAACATCAGACTTGTTGTCCTCCACGCCGATTATTCCTTCGTTAGCACCGCAAGACCTCATCATAAGTCTTACGCCGTCTATAAACTTTTCGGTATACTCGAGCATAATGCGGTAGTCGCAGGTAATATACGGCTCACACTCTGCTCCGTTAATAATCAATCTCTGTATTCCTCCGCCCGGCTTGAGCTTGGACGCGGTAGGGAATCCCGCTCCACCCATACCGACTATTCCGCATTCAGCAATACGATCGTCGATTTCCTGCGGAGTTGGGTTATCAAGCGGCTGCAAACGGATAGAATCGTTTTTGCCGTTACCGTTAATAATAATATGCTGACATCTTCCCGTAGCGGTAGGTCTGGATTCTATTGCAACAACAGTACCGCAAATAGACGCAAATATAGGCGCACCGTTTCCCACCGGCTTACCTATAGTTTGACCGCGAACAACCTCGTCACCCACTTGTACGATAGGCTCACAAGGCTTACCCGCATGCTGCAAGAGAGGGATGTAAACCGTCTGTGGAGCAGGCATTGTTTCGATCAAACAATCTTTGGAGAATTCCTTGCCGTAATACGGATGAATTCCGCCCCTAAATGTACCTAGCAAATTTTTTCCTCCTTGGATTAAAATATATACCATTATATAAATATTTTAGTATAAATAAATTATATCATTATTATTTATGTTTTGTAAAGTTATTTGCAAAAACATATATCAGTTATTTATTATCAATTAAATGTTGTTTTTAAGAAAAAAATTTGCTTCAGGTACAAAAAAACCGCATACGTATCAAGAAAATTTTAACGTATACGGTTTTAAATTAATTTTTTACTTACTCGCCTTGACGACTCCTACCTGTCGTCGCTCGCTTTTTAACTTCGTTCACAACTCTTTTTATGGCGACAACTAGCTGATAAACTCCAAGTAATATTAGAAACACTCCAAAGTAAACCGACAAAGCTTTTGCCCCTAACTTCTTTGCAAGAATAGCGGCCGGAATCGACAAAACGACCGCTGGCACTACGATATACGGCACCACCTTAAAGTCAATCAGTTTGTTTTTGCAGTGTATGATTATCGCAACTATCGACATAGGCACGAACGCAATCAGGTTGACTGACTGAGCGATGTGTTGCTCTACTCCGCAGAACACAGTCAACAATGGTATAAGAAAGGTTCCACCGCCCATACCCATGCCACCGATAATACCGCCAACCACGCCTACCACAATTAAAATCAAAGTTTTCATTATTCTCCACTCGCGAAAAATATTTTTCGCTCTCTTGGCCAAGTTTAATGTTTAGCAAAAAGAATTAGTAAATTATCTTACAAACGCTCGTTAAAAAAAAGATAGCTTGACTCCCGCCGCTATCATAAGCACAGCAAAAATCAAATTCACCACTGCGGAATTAAGCTTTTTTAGCAGTAGTGCTCCCAAAATGCCAC
>JAFQMX010000024.1 GCA_017396125.1 Clostridia bacterium | reverse complement strand
TTAGTAAGATTGTCATCAATAATGTATACGCCATCTTCTGTCTTGATTTCACCAAAGGTAAACTCAATGCTGTCTCCATTTGCATTGGTAAGCAATGGCAATTCATCGTGACGCTTAAATACAGCATGGTCAGGTGCTACTTCAATTTCTTCAACATAGCAATATGCAAAGAGTTTGGAAAGGTTAGTTACCGACTTAGAAAGATATACTTTCTTAAGAGTGTAAATATATTCCAAAACCTGCGTTCCAATAGTAATAGTTGAATTAGTACTAGTAGGGAATCTCAACTCGGTAAGTGCAGTACTACCAAATGCATAATTATCAATCTTTTTAAGACTAGATTTTCCTTTATTAGTTCCACTCTCGTAAGTAAGGAACGTTACGGACGAAAGCTTGCTATCATATCTAAATGCGTTAGCACCAATAGTCGTGATAGAAGCAGGTAAAGTAATACTAGTCAAATTTGCACAGTATCTGAAAGCTGCACTACCTATAGTACTAAGTTTAGCATTCGCAATATTGAGAATTTCAAAATGAGTGAGACTACCATTATACTCAAATGCATTAGTACCAAGTGAAATAAGCGAAGGTGGCAAAATTATTCTAGTAGCTCCCACTCTAGTCGCATACTCAGAGGCAAATGCGTTATTTCCTATGGAAGAAAGTTTAGAATTTTCGCTGAATACTATCTCTTCGAGAGCGTTAGATGAGAATGCAGAATTACCTATGCTGGAAATGCTATCAACAAAATTAAACGACTTAAGGTTTGGATTGAAAGTGAATGCATTGTTACCAATTGTAGTAAGCTTACTTGGATTTTCCTTGGTATTAACAATGATTACTTCCTTAAGGTGTCCATAGGATCTATTTTCTTGATAGAACGCATAATTTTCAATTGTCTGTACCGTAGATGGAATAGTTACGGACTCAATATACGAGTAATAAATCTGCCACTTATTGTTAACAATATTGTACATAGTAGCAAAAGCATAACTACCAATGTTAGTAAGTCTTTCTGGCAAAACTATCTTTCTGAGTGCAGTACAACCGTTAAATACACCCTGAGTATGATATGCCTTAACACCCAACTCACTTACATTTGCTCTCTGACCGGTTTGCATTCTAAGAGGACTAGTTCCACCTTCTTCAAATATAATATCCGTCAAAGAAGAACAACCCAAGAAGATGTTTACGGCCAAAGAAGTTACAGTGTTAGGAATTACTATCTTCTTAAGTGCAGAGCATCCCAAGAACATATGAGTGCTAAGTACGGTCAAGCCCTTAGGAAGTTCAATTTCCTGAAGTGCAGTCATGTACGCAAATGCCTGTTCGCCAACAGCGAATGATGCACGGCTATCACCAGCAAATACTATCTTCTTGATGTTAGCATTGTTAAGTAAAGCCTTTGGAGCAATGCTAACTACGCTTTCTGGAATAGTCAAAACACCTTCAACACCTGCAGTGGTAGGAAGCGCATAAGTAAGTTCGTATGGATTACCATCCTTAACAGAATAAAACGCGCCTTCACTATAGGTAGTAGATCCACCTGCAATAGTAACATTGCTAAGTTTGCTACAACCCTCAAATAAATCAGAGAATGCCGAAGATCCAACCCCAAGGTTTTCTGCAGATGCAGGAATATTTACGGTAGTAAGTCTACTACATCCCTTAAACGCACCCAGACCAATATACTCTACACCTTCTTCGAAGGAAATAGAAGTAATGTTGGTACAGCTTTCAAATGCATAATCACCAAGAGTTTTGAGTGATGCAGGAACGTTCATAGTAGTAAGTGCATTACATCTATAGAATACTTTACTACCAATTACAGTAACGTAATTAGGAAGAACAAAATTAGTAAGTTTGCTACATCCACTAAACGCACCGTCACCAATTACAAGAGATGTACCGCCATCTTCAAAGATTACTGTTTTAAGTTCAGTACAATCCTTAAATGCTTCTATACCAATATTCTGCAAATTTTTACCAAACTTAACAGACGTAATATTAAGTCTATTGTTAAATACTTTAGCACTTACAGAAGTAACGCTACTAGGAAGAACTACTTCACCAGATTTGCTGAATGGAACGAACAACAACACAGTTATGTCCTTATTGTAAAGCATTCCTTCATTAGAAGCAAAGTTGTTATTATTTGCATCAACGCTTACGTTCAATACGCCTGCGCCGAATACTGCACCGATATCAACAGATTCTACTTTTGCTCCAAGATTAACCGTAGTCAAATAATAGTAAACAGTATTGTTGTTAGCCGCATCTGGGAAAGATGCAAATGCGTCTGCTTCGTAGTTGAGCTCACCAGCACCAAGAACGGTTACCTCTCTAAGTGGCATAATTCCACCAAACGCATGAGCTCCAAGACTTACAAGGTTTTCTGGGAGAGTTAAGCTAGAAACAGCTGCACAACCATAGAACGCCTCTTTTCCGATAACCAAGTCGTGATTGCCTGCGTTAAGATCGAAACTTATAGACAATATTCCAAGGTTCTCTCTAAACGCACCTTCACCAATTTCAGTCACGTAACCAGGAATAGAAACGGAAGAAATCTTAGTACCATAATACTTAAGGCTTTCATTCGCAGTTCCTGCATTAAGGAGATATGGATTTGCAAATGCGTAATCAGCAATGACATTTACTCCCGAAGGAATAGTAACTGCTTTTCCTCTACCTCTTGGAGCATAAATAAGAGTATCTCCTGTTATGTTATAAACGATACCGTCAATAGATTGATAGTTAACTTTTTCGCCAGTAATGTTGATTTCTTCAAAAAACTCACTGTAAGAGAAAGTAGTTGGAGTAATCTCAGCTATTCTACCTGGTACGTTAACCTTAGTAAGTTTATCACTACCATAGAAAATCTTTTCACCAAGATGCAATGGCAATACGTCTTCGCCCTCAGGGAACTCAAGGAACTCTACATTAGTAAGTGAATAACAGTATGAAATAGCTTGATAATCAATGTTAGTAATAGTATGAGGAATAATTAACTCGCTGATATTGGCATTTTTAATTGCCATCCAAGGAATAATTCTTACTGGTTCCAAATTTTCTTCTTTAAAGTCAACGAATGCAGGGATAGTATAACTTCCTGTTCTTCCTATTGGGAGGAACTTAATTTCTACTGCATCAGTTATACTATTTTTGCCAAACAAAACGCCTTCGTGAGAAGCATAATTTCTACGATAATTTACTTTTTCTTCAGCAACATAAACGTTTACATTATTAAGCGAAGGACATCTTCTAAATGCACTACCTACACCATTAGAACCATTTTGTCCCATTTCAATGTTTTGAATGGTATCAGGAATATTAACAGTAGTGAGGTCTTTACAATCAGCAAACGCTTCCGCCTCAATACCTACTACATATCTACCCAAATAGTACACTGGAATAGTTACTTCTTTTGCATACTTAAGACCAGGGCCCTGCGTTACAGAATAACCAGATCCAAAATCTTCACTATATACTTCTACGAATTCAAAAGCTTTTGCCCAGCTTGCATAAAGAGTAACTTCTCCAGTATCCTGATAAGCAGTAATACTGTCACCCTTATAATCAGTATATTGAATACCTTCTCCAAACTTTTCAGCGTACCATCCAGCAAAAATCATGGTGCCGTCATCATTGATAGGCACTGGCAACTGGAATAAATCTCTATAGGTAACTTCTACTGCTACCTGATCGAGTTTCCCACCCTCTGGTGCAAGATATACCTTATACTTTCTAGCATTCCACTGCGCATAAAGGGTAAGATTGTCGTTGGATACAAGAGTCTGTTCGATATACTCTACACCCTCTTCTGCAGCAGACCAGAATTTAAAGATATAGCCTGGCAAGGTTACGTCCTTAGTAGGAAGATTGAGCGCATCACCTACTGCTCTATAAACCGTTGCATATGCGTCGTATCCCTCAAAGTTATACATCATAGTTATGGTATAAGCAGTTACGATAATTTCTTCCCATTCAGATGGCTCACTAGATGCATAATATCTTACTGCAATCTTATGATCACCTGCTCTGTCGAACGAAACTTCAAATCCGTCAGCTCCATTGTATGCTACAATTGGCTCAGCGTCGTTAATTTTTACTTCATAATGAAGTGCTCCAAGTATATTGGACCAATATACTTTTCCACTCTCATATCTTACTTCGCCTTCAAGCGTTGCAATTACCTTCTGTACATCACTGAACATAGAGTTCTGCGCAGAGGTTGCACCCAACGCCTGTACCGATATACTCATATCAGTTTGGTCGATACCGTCTGGTACTTCCATAGTGTTGGTAGATGCATTGTAAACATTTCCATTAATATTTACTTTGTATCCAGTTGCACCATCTACAACATCCCACATCAAAGTTTTACCTTGTACATCAATGTTGGTAGGAACTTTCAACGTAACCTTATTATATGTATACTCAGTTACAGCTCCGTTATATCCTACACCAAGTGCAGTGATCTTTACTGCAATTGTGCCTGGTGCATAATGCTTGAGAGTCTTGCTTCTAGTTTCAGTTACAATATAAGGTTCTTCTTCATTGATCTGTACTTCGTATCTATCAGCGTTCTCTACTTCATCCCACATAATTTGCTCGGTCGTTGCAACTACCTTTATGTTGGTTACTGCAACGAGGTTTCTTTCGAGTACGTATTCTCTAGATACTGAGCTCATATAACCGTCTGCACTTGCGGTTACTACAAACTTGATTCCACCTTCGGCCATATCACAAGTACTGAAATCGTAGTAAGTATCAGAGCCCAAATCTACAACTTCATTTTCATGATTTATATTTCCGCAATCAATTGCTACGCTGTAGCTAGTTGCGTTCTTTACTGCGTTGAATCTGAAAACAAATCCTTCTACTTCAAATAACGATACTCTTGCAAGAGCCTTGTTGTTGTAGTATGCGGTAGTAGTAACTCCGTTGTAAGTTACTTCTATCACGTATTCACCAGCTGCTTTACTAGCAAAGTCGTATTCCAATCTAAGCGTACTTATAATTTGCTCACGTGCAGTGCCAGTTGGATCCGTAATTTTTACGTTATAGCTCTTGTTTACACCCTTACTGCTCCAAGATATGCTATGCTCGTTTACAGATACAGCTACGCCCTCTCCCTCGTATACAGCATACAAGGTAAGATCTTCGTCGATAACATGATCTATGTATTGACAAGTTAATTTCTCCGCATCCTCACTGTCGCTCATCCACCAGCCTAAGAAATTATCTCCGCTTCCCTGTGGAAGATTCTCGAGCATACCTGCTGCATTAGTCTGTACCTCGCCTACAAGAGTTTCTCCATCCATAAGTCTTACGGAGTATACCTCGCTGATCTCTTGTACAAATCTTGCGTATAAGGTTTTCGCCTCCATTATTTGGGAACTAAAGTCGTACAATCTGGTAAACGCCGAATCAGCATACCATCCTATAAATACAAACCCCGTCTTAACTGGATCTGCAGGTTTTTGTACCGTACTTCCATGTTGCACTGTCGCTGGACTAATCGCATTACCACCGTCGGTCTCAAAATTTACCGTATAGGTCTTGAGATCCCAGCTTGCCTTGAGAGTGATATCCTTAGTAATTGGAGTACTCTCGAAAACAAAGGCATTGCCATTTTCATCCTTCCAACCGCCGAATACGTAGTTCTCTCTAGTTGGATCAGCCGGCTTTTGTGCAAATTCGCCATCGTTGACCTTAACTTCCTGAACTGCGCTTCCACCATTGGAATCGAAGCTTACAGTGAACACTTTCCCGTCGCCTCCACATGCTGCCATAATACCACAAGTCAATGCAAGTACTATAGCCATCATAATGCTAACGATAAGTTTTCGTTTCTGTGCCATTTTTCCTCTCCTTATAATAATATTTAGCAGTTTCTTACAAACGAATGTTTACGAGAAACAAAGGCTACAAAAAATAATAATTTAATCTCCTTTTATCATTGTAATTTGTTACAATTTTTTTTATTTAAAGGAGCTATAGTCAATTTTTTTATTTAGATTTTTACTGTCCAAAAAAAACTGTCAAGTAATCTTTCACATTCTATCACATTACCCCCCCCCCTTTGTCAAGGTTTTTTCACAATTCTATAACATTTTGTCGCACTACGCAACTTGCTATACAAAATATTCAATTTTTTTTCGTATTGCTACAAAAATTCATATTACGTTGATAATATAATTTTCATAAAACTATTTGATTGCTGGTAGAGTATTTTTAGACCTAAAACACTAGAAATTTTACTATTTTCTGTAATTTATAATAAGATTTTTTGCGTTGTTCGTATCATAAATATTTTACAAATTAAAAAACAAAAACCCGATAGTTAACTATCGGGTTATGTATTATTCTTTATGCATTCAAATGATAGATATTGATTAAAAAATTATCCTTCGCTCATTTTACACACATCCACCCAGCAAAGAAAACGTGAATATTCTTCTAGCTCGGGTATAGTAAGTTCAATGCAACTGTTGGCGCTGCCACAGGCAGGAAACACCGTTTCAAAGCGCTTGAGCGACTCGTCGAGATAAACCTTTACTCCGCCATTTACCGCAAACGGACAAACACCGCCCACGTCGTGACCAATCAACCTCTCGACGTCCTCAAACGCAATCATCTTTGCCTTTGTGCCAAAGGTTGCCTTGTATTTGGCGTTGTCAATCTTGACGTCGCCGGCGGTCACAACCAAAATCGGGCTTTCGCCCACCAAAAAAGAAAGCGTTTTTGCAATTCTTTCGGGCTTGCAACCCAGTGCCTCAGCGGCAAGTTCTACCGTAGCACTAGAACTATCTAGTTCTCTAACCTTGTGCTCTACACCAAAATTACTAAAATATCTTTTTACCGCGTCAATGCTCATAAACGATTAAAGAATTTCGAGAATGGCTTGATAAATTTCTTCCGACTCCTTTTGAGCGGTTTTTACCATTTCTTCGCCCTTGGTACGGAAATCATTTGCAACCGCTTGGTCTTCCAAGCCACTGAGATTGATAAGCACGTTGAGCCAAGCGCCCTTCATACAAGAAATCAAATTGAGAGCGGAAACACCAAGGTCACTTGCTGCATTTGTGTTGGAATGCCCAACGAGAGATCTAGTGTAACGCAAAGTTTCAAGACAAAGAGTCATGGTTTCGAAAGGAACTTTGGTTGCAACCAAGGTAGCATCGGCGATAGCCTGCGAACGAGCAGCCTTTTCCGCATCGGTTTCCTTTGGCATCTTGAACGCTGCCGAAACGAGATTAAACGCCTCAGTGTCCTTGTCTACCTGCGCAAGCAACGCGTCTTTGAGTTCTGAAGTCTTTTTTGCTACTTCGATACACAATTCCTGATCGTCAGGATACTTTTTCTTGCCGATAGTAAGTCCTGCTACCATCGATACGAGTGCCGCTCCCTGCGCTCCGCAAAGTGCGCTTGCGCTACCGCCACCAGGTGCCGGTGCGTCCGAATTGAGCAAATCCAAATATGCCGATATGGTCATTTCTGCTAATTTCATTGTATTATTTCTCCTTTTTTAATTACTGTTTTTACTTGGTTGCTACCAAATCGATAACAAATCATCTCAAAATTCGGTGCATCCCATATTACGAGATCGGCCTGCTTGCCCACCTCGATGCTTCCGATTGTTTCACCTCTGTCTATTGCGCAAGCCGCGTTGAGCGTAGTCGCCGTAAGAATTTCTTCCGGCAGCATACGGTACTTGAGATAGCCAAGGTTGATTGCAAACTGCAAATTAAGTGATGGGCAGGACCCCGGATTAAAGTCTGATGCTATCGCCACAGGGATACCGTTTTTTATCATCTCACGTGCAGGAGCGTATGTCTTTCCTAAATAGAACGACGTCGCAGGAAGTAGCGCTGCCGTAACACCGCCCTTTGCCATGCTTTCTATGCCCTGCTCGTTGGTAGCGATAAGATGCTCGGCCGAAATAGCCTTTATCTCTCCCGCCAAAACCGCCCCACCGATTGCCTCTATCTCGTCAGCGTGAATTTTGCTCTTAAATCCAAGCTTTTGCGCCGTAAGCAACATTTTCTTGCTTTGCTCCACGTCAAAAACCGCATCCTCGCAAAATACGTCGCAAAACTCCGCGAGATTTTGCTCTTTTACCGCAGGCAACACTACGTTGCACAAAAAGTCTATATATTTGTTTGGCTTGCCCTTGTACTCAGGCGGAATTGCGTGCGCGCCGAGAAAGGTGGAAACGACCTGCATAGCGGTTTCTTCGTTCAACCTCTTGTTCACGCACAGCTGTTTTAGCTCGTCGTCGAGATTCAGTCCGTATCCACTCTTGGACTCGACGGTAGTAACACCGCCTGCCAGCATTTCGTTTACGAATCCCTTGCTCTTTTCAAAAAGCTCGTCCTCGCTCATTTGACGGGTGTGACGCACGGTGTCCAAAATTCCACCGCCCGCCTTGAGAATATCAAGGTAGGTTGCCCCACGAAGCTTTAGCGGAATTTCGTTGTGCCGCCATCCGCCAAAAACGAGATGCGTGTGGCAATCGACGAGTCCCGGCGTAACCAAGCGTCCATCCGCATCCACTACTTCGCACTCGCCAACGCTAGACAAATTAGGAAGCTTGCCATCCTCGTAAATAGCGGAAATTTTTCCGTTTTCTACAAGGATTGCTGCGTTAGTGAGCTTAAGGTTTTGTGCTTGCGCCTCACCGCAAAGACTGTTTTTTCCTATCGGCGTTTGAAGAATACCGATATTTTTTATCAGCAGCATTTTTTACTCCTTAAAGCATATGGTTTTCCAAAACCTGCTTGTCAAAGTCAAAATTTTCTATCTGCATATAGTATTCAGCAGAATCAATAAGCGCCTGCATTGGAGCAAGACCTATGATTTCGGTACCTACTACGTGCACCCCCCAGCGCGCTGCCTCGGCTTTGGTAAGCTCAAGCACGCGATAAAGCGGAGTCTTGTGGAAGTTGGTCATATTGATAGAAACCTGCGCAATATTGCGGTCTTCCAGCATAACGCCGAGAGCCTTTACGCAATCGAATCCACCGGTGCTACGACGGATGATTTTTGCGATTTTGCTGGCAATTTCAATATCAGAGGTAGAAAGGTTGATGTTGAACGCAACGAGTGGCATACGAGCACCTACTGCAACGACGCCGGCAGTTGGGTGAATGGTTTTGCCACCAAAATCAGGTTCCCACTCAGGTTCCTGAACCTTTTGAGCCATACCCTCGAACTGACCTTTGCGGATCTGCGCAAGGTTAACTCTGTGTGGAGCACTAGCGGAATCTTCGTACAAGAAAACAGGCATTTTTGCTTCTTCCCAAACTCTCTTTGCAACTTCTTTAGAAAGCGCAACACACTCTTCAACTTCCATCTCCTTGATAGGAATAAATGGAATTACGTCCACAGCGCCCATTCTTGGATGCTCGCCTTCGTGCTTAGTAAGGTCAATAAGCTCAGCAGCCTTTTTTGCTACTGCAACTGCCGCCTCTGCAACGCCTTCCGGACAGCCAAGGAAAGTAATTACGCTACGGTTGTGCGAAGGATCGCTACAGTAATCGAGCAAGGTAACACCCTTTACTGCTCTGACCTGATCTACTACTGCTTCTATAATCTGCGGGTTTCTTCCCTCGCTGATATTAGGTACGCATTCAACGATTTTTGCCATTTTATTTTCTCCTTTTATTTGTTGTATGTTAAAAATTTTTCAATACGTATTACAAATTTTTGGTCAAACGCTCGATAAGCGCGTCGTCTACGAGATACGGAATAGTGACGTGTGCTTTCCCCTCGGACTCCTGATTGTAGAGCATAGTGGTCTGAATCGAGTGCTCGTTACGCGCCCAGTTACGACGAGCAACACCGCCCATAACGTCCCACATCATGGCGCTCTTGATTATCTCGTCGACTCTCTCGCTTCCGTCCAAAACGAGTCCAAAGCCACCGTTTATTGCCTTGCCTATTCCCACACCGCCACCGTTGTGAAGCGCGCAAAGGCTCATTCCACGGGCAGCGTTACCAGCAAAGCATTGAACTGCCATATCTGCCATAACGTTGCTACCATCCTTGATATTGGAGGTCTCTCTAAACGGCGAGTCAGTTCCCGAAACGTCGTGGTGGTCACGTCCTAGCATAACCGGACCGATTTCTCCGTTGCGCACGAGCTCGTTAAACTTCAAAGCAATACGCGTTCTTCCGCCCGCATCCTGATACAAAATTCTCGCCTGAGTTCCCACAACGAGCTTGTTCTTTTCTGCGTCCTTAATCCAAATATAGTTATCTCTATCCTGGAAGCGTCTGTTTGGATCAATGCAATCCATAGCCGCCTTGTCAGTCTTGCGCAAATCCTCTTGCTTGCCCGAAAGACATACCCAGCGGAAAGGTCCGTAACCGTAATCGAACAGCATAGGTCCCATAATATCCTCTACGTAGGATGGGAAGATAAATCCATCTTTTTCGTCCACGCCGTTTTTGGAAATTTCCTTTACTCCGCTGTCGTAAATCGCTTTCATAAAGGAGTTGCCGTAGTCAAAGAAATACGTTCCCTTTTTGGTGAGACGACGAATAACTTCGAAGTGGCGCTTGAGCGAAGCGTTTACTCGCTCTATAAATCCGTTTCGGTCGTCGTGTAGCATTTGAGTACGTTGCTCAAAGGTTAAGCCTTGCGGACAGTATCCACCATTGTAGGCGTTGTGACACGATGTCTGGTCAGAAAGCAAGTCAATCTTGAAATCTATTTTGTCGGCGTATTCGAGCAAATCCACGATATTGCCGTGGTATGCTATCGAAATAGTCTTTTTGCTCTCAACGTGCTCTCTCGCAATCTTGAAAACCTCGGCAAGATCGTCGCTAATTACGTTTACCCAACCTTGATCGTATCTCGTCTGAATTCTCGATCTATCAACCTCGGCAAATATTCCAACAGCGTTAGCAATATTAGCCGCCTTTGGCTGTGCACCGCTCATTCCGCCCAGTCCTGATGAAACGAAGGTGCGCCCCTGCAAATCGCCTTGCTCGGAAATGCCGAGGAACTTTCTTCCCGCGCCGAGAATAGTGTTAAACGTTCCGTGAACTATTCCCTGCGGTCCGATATACATCCAACCGCCCGCGGTCATTTGTCCGTAGTTGGCAACGCCCATCTGCTCGGCAATTTCCCAATCGTCCATATTATCAAACATTCCCACCATAAGCGCGTTTGTGATAATTACTCTTGGCGCAGTAGGCTTGGACGGAAAAAGTCCCAACGGGTGTCCCGACTCGATTACCAAGGTCTGATTTTCGGTAAGTTGTTCGAGATATTTTTTAATTAATCTATACTGAAGCCAGTTTTGGCACGGCTGGCCAGTTTCACCATAAGTTACGAGCTCATACGGATACAACGCTATCTCAAAATCGAGATTGTTATCTATCATAACCTGAAAAGCCTTGCCTTCCAGACAATTTCCTTTGTATTCGTCTATGGGCTTGCCGTAAATCCTACCCTGTGGACGATAACGGTACGCATAAATTCTGCCTCTGGTCTTGAGCTCTTCCAAAAACTCAGGAGCGAGTGTCTCGTGAAGTTCCTCCGGCACGTAGCGTAAAGCG
The DNA here is from genome assembly GCA_017396125.1 of Clostridia bacterium. GTDB lineage: Bacteria > Bacillota > Clostridia > Christensenellales > Pumilibacteraceae > RGIG1965. The sequence continues at coordinate 23,944 of JAFQMX010000024.1, read as the reverse complement.
TTTCTAAGCGCAAGCTCGGTCTGTGCCTTGGTCAAGCGGTAGCCTCGGTCAGGCGCACGACGTTTGCCCTCCTCAAAAGCAGGGTATTCAGGCAAAATGTTGTCTAGTTTTATGGTCATTGCTCCATTTATGTCTTTATTATTTATCATCGTAATTTCTCCTTACAACAATTTTCCGCAAACGCTCTCGGCTACTTTGACTATTTCGTTTGCCTTTATCATTTCGTCAAACTTAACCATTTCGTAGTGCATTACGATATCTTCTTCCACCGGCGCAACCTTCTTTGCGATATGGTTGTAAACTGCTCTGGTGGCAGGCGACAAATTCTCCTTGCCACGAAGATACAATGCTTGGTATGCGGTGAAAAGTTCTATTCCCAGCACCTTTTGGCTGTTGTCCAAAATCATTCTTGCGGTGCGTGCCGCGGTAGTTCCCATACTAACGTGGTCCTCTTGGTTAGCAGAAGACGGAATGGAATCGACGCTGGCAGGATGAGCGTAAATTTTATTTTCCGAAACCATGGACGCTGCGGAATACTGCGCTATCATAAAGCCCGAGTTTACTCCGCTGTACTTGGTCAAAAATGCAGGAAGTCCGTTAGAAAGCTGAGGATTTACCATACGCTCTATTCTTCGCTCCGAAACGTCGGCATACTCTGCAACTGCTATCTTCAAAAAGTCAAAGGCAAGTGCCATAGGCTGTCCGTGGAAGTTTCCGCCCGAGATAACCTCGTCGTCGTCCGGAAAGATAATAGGATTGTCGGTAACGGCGTTAATTTCTCTTGATACCGCATCCCAAACGTAATCTATCGCGTCTCTGCTCGCACCGTGAATTTGTGGCATACAACGTATCGTGTACGCGTCCTGAACCTTGTTAGGGTTGGTGTCAAAAGCAAGATTGCTTCCGGATAAAATATTCAAAAGATTGCACGCAACGTCCTTTTGTCCCTTATGACCGCGCACGTCGTGAATCTTGTGGTCAAAAGCCTTTTTGATACCGAGCTGAGCCTCGCAGGTCATTGCTCCAATAATATCCGCAGTTTTTGCAAGGTTTCTTGCGTCGTAAACGGCTAGACAGCCTATCGCCGTCATAATTTGCGTCCCGTTAATCAGCGCAAGTCCCTCTTTTGCCGCGAGCTCGATTGTATCAATTCCCGCCTTTTTCATAGCTTGCTTTCCGCTAAGAATCTCCCCTTTGTATTCGGCGTGGCCTTCGCCAAGCATAACCAAAACTATGTGCGAAAGCGGTGCCAAATCTCCGCTCGCACCCAAGCTTCCTTTTTCTGGAATCTGCGGATGAACACCTGCATTGAGCATATCCACCATGGTCTGAAGCGTACTAAGTCTGATACCGCTGTTGCCACGGCTAAGCGCGTTGCATCTAAGTAGCATTGCCGCCCTGACCGTTTCTAATGGAAGCGGATTACCCATACCGCAAGAGTGGCTGATAATAAGGTTTTTTTGCAAAGGCTTGGTATCTTCTTCGGAGATAAAAATATCCGAAAACTTACCAAATCCCGTGGTAAGACCATAAATCACTGCTTTTTCGGACAGTTTTTTGTCAACGTAATCGCGTGCCTTTTTTACGGCGGTCTGCGCCTCGTCGCTAAGCACGACCTTTGCGCCGTTTCTCGCCACAGCAACAACTTGCTCTATCGTCAAATCTCTACCGTTAAGTATTACCTGCATATTTTTCTCTCCAAATCCTTTTATAGCAAATATTCAGTTTTATTAAAAAAAGTTTACGCTACTATTGTAACATAATCCGTTTGGCTTTCCAAATAATTTACAGCAAAATTGCAATTTTATTTTGGATAAAAAAGAAAAGCTACGAGCAAATCGTAGCTTTCACCTTTTTAGCGCAATGTATGAAGCTTAAAACCACTTAATCGTAAGATGTACGTCTATATCTGCTTTGCGCAGACTGCCAATGTTTAACGTACAAACGACTTTTTTAATACTTTTTTTCAAATCAGCGACATCCGATATTTCTATAAATTTCCTCAACATCTTTATCCGAAAGCTTTATTGGGAAGTTTTTTAATCTTTGAACGTTAACCGACTTTACGAGCAAATCGATTTGCGATTGCTCGCTAATTTTCGGAGCTTTAAGTCCAAAATAATTCAATATATTATTAAATTTATCTAAACTAATTATATTTTCCAGCTCACAAAGCGTTTTTGACAAATACACCTCGCCTCGTGGATCGCTACACAAGCATATATTGTCGTTCAAAAACGCCCAAACCTTTGACAAGCACACCGCTACTGCGTGTCCGTGCGGAATATCAAATATCGAAGTTATTTTGTAGCTAAAAGCATGCCCTGCAGTAGTTTGAGTTATATTAATTGCTTTTCCGGCAAGATTTGCGGCAAACATAATATCATTAAAAACATTTCTGTCGTTGTTGACATAGTCTTTATAGTTAGCCAATATTAATTGAATGGCTTCCTTAGCAATTTTTTGTGATTCTGTAGTGGAGTTTATCGACCAATAGGATTCAATCGAATGGCAAAGTGCGTCCAAAACTGTGCATTTCTTTTGATATTCCGGTAATGTTTCAAGAAACTTAGACTCAAAAACAACAAATTCAGGAATTATATCTTCAGAGGTAATGGACTGTTTTTCACCGTTATCGTAAATAACAGCATATTTTGTAGCTTCGCTTCCCGACCCCGCAGTTGTCGGAACGGCTATCAACGGCAAAGCGGTTTGCAATTTAATGTACTTTGCTACATCCATTGAACTTCCGCCACCAATGGCTATTATAGCATCAAATTTTTCATTTGCGAAATATTCCAAACACAGCTTTGCTTCTTCAAGCTTGGGGTTTGGCGTAAAATTCGTAAAAGCTTTATATTTTGCTTTTAAGCTTTTGAGCGCATCAGCGACAAAGCGTGTTTCTAAAACACGTTGCCCGCAAACTAATAAAATGCTTTTCAAACCGTTAGACTCTATAATGTTATTCAGATTATCCAAGCCGTTGTATAGCTGTTGCATGACTTATTCCTTAATTAAACTTAAAATTTCCTTTATCGGCATACAAAGGTCGTCTGCTTCTTTTGCTCTTTGATTGTACAAAATCGTTTCGGCAACCTTTTTCATTGCTGGAATTCCGCTTCTGATTAATTGGTTCGCATAAATAACGATATTTACGCCTGCTTGCTCAAACTCATCCTCCGTTACGGTATTAAACGAGGTAGGAACAACAACAATCGGGGTATCACTATCTTGCTCTCTAAACTTTGCAACAAACTCGAAAATCTCGGACGGATCTTTTTTCCTGCTATGAATCATAATTCCGTCCGCACCTGCTTTGGTAAATGCAAACGCTCTCTCTAGCGCATCGTCCATGCCCTTTTCCAAAATCAAGCTCTCGATTCTGGCAATAATCATAAAGTCCTTAGTCTTTTGGGCGAGCTTACCTGCAATAATTTTTTGCGAGAAATTCTCTATCGTATCCTGAGTTTGGACTACGTCCGTGCCAAACAAGGAGTTCTTTTTTAGTCCCACCTTGTCCTCGATGATTATAGCCGAAACACCTATTCTTTCAAGGGTTCTGACGAGATAGCTGAAGTGTTCAATTTTTCCACCCGTATCTCCATCCAGAATAATAGGTTTAGTAGTTACCTCCATTATCTCATCAATCGTTTTTAATCTTGAAGTATAATCTACCAATTCAATATCCGGCTTACCTTTTACGGTAGAATCGCAAAGAGAGGATATCCACATTGCGTCAAATTGCAAATTCTTGCCGTCCTTGTGAACGATAGTTTCTTCAGCAATAAGACCTGTTATACCGCTGTGCGCCTCTATAACTCTTGCCAAATTTTTCGTTCTTAGAATCTTCTTTAATCTACCTCGGCGGATATCCGGAATAGACAGTCTATTTCTAAGCTGTTCCTCAATTTCCTGATAATTTTCGTCTTTTGTGTATGGGAATTCTATCAGCTTTCCGCCGTATTCAGCGAGTAGCTCCACAACCTCTGCTCTAATGTGCGCCTGAGGACCCTGAACCCAGTTGTCCCCGTGAACCACGATATCAGGCTTGTAGGTCAATATGTTTTCCTTGTAGCTGAGCGTATTTTGCACCACTACCTCGGAAATATTGGAAATATTGGCAAACATCATTTTTCTCTCTTCGAATTTAATTCTAGAGAACTTCTTGTAGCGAATCACCTCTGCCTCGGACAAAATTCCAACTATTAATCTTCCGAATCTAGAAGCCTTGTTGATAATGCTGATATGCGCAGGCAAGATTATATCGGTAGAGAAAGCCATATAAACCGTCTTTTGCGGCATTAGCTTTAACTTTTCCACTACTCTTTCCAAATCGTTTGCGTTGTCAATCTCTTCGCACAACGAATCCTTGACGTCCAACGGATAAATCACACACTTATCAGAGATTTCGTTAAAAGCGTTTTCTGCATACACCTTATCGTTTCCGTCTTTGCAAAATTCGGAAATTTTATTGAGCCACTTGTTCCAATCCTCTCTCAAAATTTTGTAAAGCGGTTGAGCCGTAAGTGCATCATCAAAAAAGTTTACGCCGACTTTATCTATTCTGCCGTTTTTAATTACTGCCTTAAAGTCCTTTTCCGGGAGAGGGGTTGTTGAAGAAACTGCCATACAGCTCTTTTCATTATGCAAAAGCTGTTTAAGAACACTGTCTTCAAAAACCAAATCGCCGTGCATAAACACGATATCATCATCCAAATATTCTTTTGCGCATTCAACCGAGTAAATATAATTCGTTTCTCTGAACTTTTCATTTTTTACAAATTTTATGTCAATAGGCAAATCCAAGCTATTGCAATGATTAATTATTTTATCTTCCAAATAACCGGTTGTAACGATAACTTTTTTTATTCCAAAATAAACCAATTGCTTGAGCTGTCTTTCCAATATCGTTTCGCCATTAAAAAGCTTAGTCATGCACTTTGGCTCGTTTTTCGTTAATTCACCCATTCTCGAGCCTATACCCGAATTAATAATCAACGCTATCATGTTATTTATTCCCCTTTATATTGTCCATAAATGAATTCTTGTTTTGCTGTGGAGTTGTGGTCGGCCTACCCAAATCCGCTCTTGAGCCAAGTCCTACACAAATTTCAACGAATGTCAATTCATTGGACTCTTTTGCAATTTTTAGCGTTTCTTCGAGCTCTTGCTCAGTCTCAACCCTATATTGTTTAGCGTACCCGCAAGCTTTTGCAATCGAGCAATAATCCATGCTACTTGACGACGTAGCCATTCCGCCCACCGTTTCGTGCGCTTGGTTGTTGATAAGAACGTGCACGAGGTTCTTTGGTTTTTTGTTGCCGATAATACTCATCGCCCCCATGTGCATAAGTATTGCGCCATCGCCGTCTATACACCATACCTTTTTGTCGGATAAGTTTTTGGCAATTCCGTAAGCAATGCTGGAAGCATGTCCCATTGAACCGACCGTTAAAAAATCGTATTTGTGTGATTCGTTGTCCTTTTCTCTTATTTCAAACAACTCTCTGGACGCCTTTCCCGTAGTACAAACTATGAGATCAGTTTTGGTGTATTTAGTGATTTTGTCTATTACTTGCTCTCTTATAAGCTTAAAGTCGTTTTTTGCTTTAGCCTTTTCAACCGACTCAAAAGCACCCTTTTTTACTACTACCGCAATGCTATTGCCGGATTTGATATAATCCGATTCCTTTCTCAAATCAGCTTTTAGTTCGTCAATATCGGTATTTTTGTCAATAACGATAGTATGAATACCCAAAACATGTAATAGATCCAAGGTAATTTCACCCTGAAATACGTGCTGTGGCTCGTCTTTTACTTGAGGTTCACCACGCCATCCAACGACAAAAACACAAGGTATTCCATAAACCTTGTTGTTTAACAGAGACGTAACGGGATTAACAATATTACCCAATCCACTGTTTTGCATATACACAACAGATATTTTACCCGTAGAAAGGTACTCTCCTGCCGCAACAGCAACCGCATTACCTTCGTTAGCGCAAATTAAATGATTTTCACTCTCGTTTTGAGTTAAATAATAACACAGTTCTTTTAACTGCGAATCAGGTACTCCAGTAAAAAACGAACAGTTAAATTCTTCTTTTAATATATCAACAAATAACTTGGTTTCCATAAGTCTTATGTTAACACAAAAAGCAGTAGTTTGCAAGTAAAAATAAAAATAAAAATAAAAAATCATGATATGCGATAAAAAAGTTGCATATCTTAAAAAACTATGTTAAAATTATTTGAGTTACAAAGGAGTTTTTTATGGTAAATATGTTTTGTTATATTGACCCGGCATCAACAGCTTTGATTTGGCAGATTTTGGCAGGTATTTTTATTTCATTGGGCGTAATTTTCGGTGTTTTTTGGAGAAGAATTACAACTTTTTTTAAGTCACTTTGGGTTAAACTTTTCCATAAAAAAAGCGGTCAAAATGAAAAAAACGAAGTGGACGAATCTGTTTTAGAATTGGAAGAAAACGAATCTGTTGAGGGCGAAACAACGGAAAAAGATAACGGCTAAAAATCCTTCCGGCAACCAGATTTTAAACAACAAAAGCGAAGAGAATTAAGTCATAACCGGATATCTAAATAAAAACACCTTAAACGAATCACAAAACAAGTGGTTCGTTTAAAACTGGCAAAAAATAAGAAGGTAAAAAATGAACATTTTCGATATTTTAATTACCAAGCCGATAATTGCATTAATAAAACTTTACTACGGCATTTTCAACAACTATGTTGTAGCAATTATTCTTTTTTCAATTTCGATTAAAGTTTTATTATTTCCACTTTCCTTTTGGGCTCAGTCTCAATCGGCAAAGTTAGCAAAAATAAAACCCCAGTTGGATGATATTAAAGCTTATTTGAGTCACGACCTGAAAACCATGTTAGCAGAACAAAAAAAATTATACAAAAAAGAAAAGTATAATTCTTTTGCTTCCATGGTTCCTTTATTTTTACAAATTCCGATTATTATTGCCGTATCCAGAGGGCTGGATACATCTGGCATTTTGTCCGCTCGTCCCGAAAACATTTTACTTCCAATAATTTCTGCGATTTCCGCTTTTCTTCTTTGCTATGCGCAAAACGCAACAAACGTTTTGGCAAAAGAAATGACCTTCTTTGCAAAATGGAATTTGGCGATATTCTTGACCATATTCTCTTTCTACTTTGCCTACGTTTGCGGAATAGGATTTGCTATTTATTGGATATCGGGAAATTTACTCGGAATTGCCGTTCAATTTATTTGTAACGCTATTTTAAAGCCTCAAAAATACGTTACTTATGAGCTGGTGCCTCCGCAAAAAAAGGACAGAGCCCTTATTAAAAGACAAAAAAAGCAACAAGCGGTTGATATGAAAAAATTCAAAAAAGCCAAGAAAAATTTGGTTTTTTACTCAGAGGCCAGTGGCTTTTATAAATACTACAAGGGCATGATAGAATACGTCTTAAATAACTCAAAAATTAAGGTTCATTATTTGACCAGCGATATAAATGATCAGGTATTCAAAATAAATCACCCTAACTTTATTCCGTACTACTGTGGACCTAAAAAATTGATTACGGTATTGATGGAATTGGACTGCAAGGTTGCAGTTTTCACTATGCCTGACCTGCAGAAATATCAATACAAACGCTCAATTGTTAATAAAAACATACAGTACGTATACGTTCATCACGGTTTTAACAGCCTTACTTTGACTATCAAGAAAAATTCCTTGGATCATTTTGATACCATTTTCTGTTTTGGAAAGCACTATAATGATGAGATTCGTGCCATGGAAGCTTATTACGGATCAAAAGAGAAAAAATTAGTCAACACCGGCTATGACCTGTATCATCAATTAAAAAACAAATACACCCCTCAAAAAAACGAGAAAGAAACGATTATTATTGCGCCAAGTTGGCAAAAAGACAATATTTTGGAAACTTGTATAGATAGCATTATGAGCGAGCTGGACAGCTCAAAATACAAGGTTATAATCAGACCGCATCCCGAATTTATTAAAAGATTCCCTAAAAAGGTGGAAATATTAAAAAAGAAATTCGGAGACTCTCTGCAACTAGACTTTGCGACCGACATATTAAACGCAGACATTATAATTTCTGATTGGTCAAGCGTTGCTTGGGAATTTTCTTACACAACCAACAAGCCTGCTCTATTCATCAATACGCCAATGAAAATTATGAATCCGGATTGGGATAAGTACGGATTAACCCCTTTGGAAATTTCGATTAAGGATAAAATCGGTAAAACCATCGAAATAAGCGAAATATCCAACATTAATCAAGCAATCGAAGATATTAAAAAGATAGAAAATCCACAAGAGATTATTGCAAGTCTAATGTATGACAACGAAAAAGCAAGTGAAATAAGTGGAAGATATTTGATAGAGGAGATAAAAAATGCAGCCAAACAACAACATAACAAAGACTAAAAGCATAAGTAAAAAAGAAATATTCTTTATTTTGGCTTTTTCTCTATTCTTTGTATTTTGCTTTTTTCTTTTCAAGCAAATTGATTTTATTCGAAACAACCAAGTAGAGTTTGGCATTTTATTCAAGGAAATAATTGGCTATTATTTGCTTTTTGTTGTTTCGGCTTACATCATTATTTCAATCATTTTGGTTGTATTATGTTATTTTAACAAAACTATTTACAAACACGTTATTTTAGCCTTTTTTGGACTCGAACTAGCAAGTTATGTACAACTATTGTTTTTTAACGACAGCAATATTACAAACGTTAACGGCTATATATCTGCCAGCATATTTACATATATAATTAATGCAATACTCTACTTTGCAATTTTGTTATTACCAACAGTTATATATATATTTAAGCAGCAAAAGAGCAAAAGCAAACAACCTGAAACCCCAAAAGCACAAACGGCAAAGAGCGTTTCCAAAACAGTGCCTAAATCCGCTAATCCACTGTTCAAAACTGTAATTCTTATAATGGGAATAATATTCAGTATGCAATTAGTGGGTTGGGTTACAACTATCAACAAATACCAAAGCGTTCCATCAAAAAATAATCTCTACTATTTTTCCATAGATGAGCAATTGAAATTATCTAAAAACAACAACATAATCACATTTGTTCTTGATAGACTCGATACTGATTATGTTAATGAAATTTTTGAGGAGCATCCGGAAGATAAACAAATATTTTCGGGATTTACTTATTATACCGATAATATCTCACAATATCCCGGCACCTTCCCATCCGTCCTTGGCTTGCTTTCGGGCGAAACTTTTGATAAGCAACAATCACAAATCGAATTTTCCAATAAAGCTTGGGACAATCCGATTTTGTTTGAGGCACTAAAAGCCAATAACTACAAAGTAAATGGATTGCTGAATTCAATAGCTACTTTTTATGAGTTTTCACAAGTTGAGGATAAGTTTGATAATATTAAAAAAATTGACGAAAAAGACAGAGATATAAAAGAATTAAGATTTTGCTTTTCAGTAACTACCGCAGCGCTTAATCAGTTTATGCCTTTTTGTTTGAAGCATCTGTTTGCAGGATACATAAATATTCCAAACGATTGCGTGGAAATTAAAAATACTCCTGATTATTTTGACAAAACCGTTTCTACGTCAAGTGATTTAGCATTTTATAAACGTTTGACATCTTCGGACGTTGGTCTTAGTGCAGATGAAGAACAAAATGTCTTTAGCTTTGTGCATTTATTAGCTAGCCACAACCCTTACGGATACAATGAAAATTTGAAAAAAACCAAGAACAGTAATGAAATTTCTCAAACCCGTGGTGCTTTCAAAATTTTACAAGAGTATTTCAACCAAATGAAAGCTTTGGGAATTTATGATGACGCAACGATTATCGTTATGGCAGACCACGGTAATTGGGTTACAAGAAGTAATGTCGAAACAATTAATGACGTCCCTATGGCAGCTTTATTTATTAAACAAGCAGGCGAAGGAACTAATATAATTGGAGACGTCTCTACTCCGTTAAAAACAAATGACGACGCACAGTTATATCATGCAAATTATATGCCTACAATTATTGAATTGCTTTACAATAATAACAACTCTACTAATCAAGAATATTACGACACAGTTAAAGCCAACAAAAAATCTTATTTTGACGTTATAAATAGTAATGGTCAGCAACAACGAGAATATTATTACGTTCGTTGGACAAATATGAATTCAACCTTCTATAAGTCCAAATATATTATCAACGGTAATGCAAATGACAAAAAGAACTGGACAAAAGTTGATCCTTGATAATTGAATTTTGATATTATTAAACAGCATAGTATCTGCAAAATCCCCCGTATAAAACCCATATAAATAAGTAAATAAAAAACAGGAAGAGCCTCAAGTTTCTCCCTGTTTTTTTATTGAATCCTAAATTTTTATTGAAAAGAGGCTTTCGACGGCATAAACCGCCACTTTAAGCGTGATTTTAGTGTGAAAGTATAATAAAAATTGCAACATTTATTTACGGCGTGATAGCAAAAGAAAAAAGCCCTTACAAAAGGACTTTACATAAAAATAACCTAACCCGATTGAGTTCGGATTAGGTTACGATTGGCGGAGAGAGGGGGATTCGAACCCCCGGTACGCTTTCACGTACGCACGCTTTCCAAGCGTGTGCCTTCGACCGCTCAACCATCTCTCCGCGTCGAATTAGCAAATTCCTATTAAATTTGTCGCCAACTCAAAGCCAGCGAGAGCATTATACTAAAAATTTTTGAATAATGCAACTGTTTTTAAGCAAAAATTTGATTATTTGCAGGTAAAAATTAGCACTCATTCAGTTTGCTTGCGTTGTTTTTCGTTTTGGCATTGGCTTTTACGCTTTGCGAATCGTTGCGCTGGTTTTGTAGTACGATGCCAGCGGTTTGCCGTCGGTATTAACCCAATCTATCGGTTGCTTGCCCAAACGAATCAGCATTTCGTTAGCCTTTGAAAACGGCTTGCTACCAAAAAATCCGCGGTACGCCGACAACGGACTCGGATGCGGCGAAGTGATTACAAAGTGCTTTTTGTCGATAATTTTGCTTTTTGCTATAGCGTTACTGCCCCACAGCACGTAAACGACGGGATCGTGGCCGTTTAGTGCAGTGATGATTGCGTCGGTAAAATTTTGCCACCCAAAATCTGAGTGACTAAGCGCCTGCCCCTGTCTTACGGTAAGCACGGTGTTTAGCAGCAATACACCCTGCTTTGCCCATCCCAGCAAAGTGCCGGAATTGTTGGGTTTTACACCGATATCGCTCTCTATTTCCTTAAAAATATTGACGAGTGAGGGCGGATAAGCCGTGCCGTCGCCCACCGCAAAAGCCATGCCGTTTGCCTGCCCCTCCTCGTGATAGGGGTCTTGTCCCAAAATTACCACCTTTACGTCAGCAAAGCCAACGAATTTCAGCGCCGAAAAGACCATTTCTTCGGTAGGATAAACCTTGTATTTCGCTCTCTCTTCCAAAACCTTTTGTTCAATTTGCTTGTAATACGGTTTTTGAAACTCCTCTTTTAGTTGTTCATCCCAATCGTTTCCGATAATACCCATACTTTTCTCCAACAGTAAAACTATTGTAACAAAAAATTACGAGCACATTATAACATAATGTGGCTTAAATAACAATTATTTTTGCATGGATTTGTCAAGTATTATGAATAATGCAAAAAAACTTACACATACTAGACAAGGTGGCCACAATACATAAGAAAAACAAAAGAGAAAGGGCGAAGCGCTTCGCCCTGACTTTTTTGTTTTCTGATAGCTTTTATTTCTCGTATGGATGCCATTTTTCGCTCTTGCTGCAACCACCTATGGTAACAAATTTCGCATACCGTATGCTTTTTTTTGTAACAACAATCACAATTCTCGCTTAAAAATCCTAAATGCAATTACCGTCATATCGTCGGAGCGCGCACACCTTTGATTTATAGCGGTGTTGATTAATGACGACGCAAGTTCCTTTGGCAAACCGCTGGCAGAATTGATTACGCCTGCCATATCGTCCCCGTCGAAGCAATCCGAAACCCCGTCCGAAGTCATTACCACCGTGTCACCGGGCTTGAGCGACATCGTTTTGACGGCAGGCTTCATCTCGTCAAGCACGCCTATCGGCAAACAGTTGCCCTCGATTTTGAGTAGCTTTTCGGTATTTTTTATGTAGGTGGCCGGTGAGCTTATTTTGATAATATCAGTCACGAGTGAATTTAAATCCACCACCACTATATCCATCGCGCCAAAGGTTTCCTCGCCCGATAGCGACAAAAATTTGTTTACGCTATCCAGCACGAAGGAATGGTCAAACCCAACCCGATAAAAGTTTTCAATAAGTGACAGCACTCTCGACGAAAATTCTCGCGCTCTAGCTCCACACCCCATACCGTCGCACAGTGCCGCCATAAACCGCCCATCCGTAAGCTTCATAAACGAGTGAGTGTCGCCGCACCCCTGCTCGTTTTTGCAGTTGTTACACGAGCCGAAAACCACGTCGTACACGGGAGTAGGCTGAGCGGTAACCACAGCCCAGCCCGTCAGCGCACTATCCTCGATTTTTATAAAAAACTCTTTTTTGAACAGCGCTCGAAGCGATTTTTTTACTATTTGCTCTTTTAGCGTAGACTTTAGCGCGACGATAATCAGTTCTCCATCTTCTTTTACCCACACCTCGCCGGCAATTACTCCGCGGTAGGTCAAGTCGTCCATTATGCGCTTTTCATGCTCCTCTGCGTAATTGATAGGAGTGGATTGCTTGAGCGACATAGATTTGAGAATATCCGAAACGCCCTTGAGCTGTGACGCCACCACTACCTTTGCCGCATTGGTGGTGTCGCTTTTTCTTTTGAGTCCCTCGTACTTAATAAGAAGGTCATTTACGCAGTCAATCAGCGCAACGATATTTACGCAATTTTCGCTCAAAAGCGGTGACGCGTTTAGAATATTTGCCCTGTCACTGTTGATACTGCACTCGATAAGCGCGGAAATTTCTTGAAAAACGCCCTGCTCGGCACATTTATCGCGGTTGACACAATGCTCGCACACTCTGGCGGTAACCGCGTCCTTTAATAGAGAAAGTTTTTTGGGCGTAACGGTAGTTTGCACCATGCTCTCGCCCATTTCCCAAAAAATCTCACTCACACGCACCAGTTCGTTGCCCGTGTCGCGACGGTTTTTGTTGACCATATATCGCAAAGCGGTACGGCTCTTTGGCGCACCGAAAAACGCGGAGACCGTAGCAATAAATTTTTTTGGCAAGACCGCATACGCCACTCCGCCCACAAAAACCGAAGCCAGCGCGTACAGCGTTCCCTGCGTTTCCACCCCAAAATAAAAGCAGAACGCTACGAATGTCGAGCACACGGCAGGCGCAACAAGTGCTCTAGGCGCAGGCAAAAACAGTATTGCTGTCGCTGAGACCACACACGACGCGGCGAGGAAAAACGGCGAATTGTAATATAACGACGCGCCCAACCCCAAGCAAACTGCGCTAACTAGCGCGACGGTGTTGCTCACGCTTTTTCCCGCCACACACACGGCAAAAACTGCAACCAGCCAAAATGGACTGAATTGTCCCACGGCAGTTGCGCTCAAGCCCAAGCCCGCCACTACCAACATAGCCGCACCGCACACTATTTCGGTATCAAGAAGCTTATATTTTAGTCGATGATTTTGCAACGGATTTATAAAAACGTAGCACACGAAAGCAAACAGCGGTATCAAAAACAGCGTTAACGCGACGGTAACCGCGCTTCCGCTCCGCAACGCATTTATTCCGTAGCCGATAAGCGACGCAGCGCCAAACAGCGGAAAAACCCTTTTGTTATGGCGAAAAAACAGCGAATACACTGTGCAAACAAGCGCGCACACCGAGGACGATATCAGCGAGGACGGCGCAAAATTAAACAAATATTCGCTGACGATAAGCATAGGCGACAGCGCAAGGGAGTTAAAATCCAAAAAAATCAGCGCAAGGTACAGTCCTGCGCCAAACGGCGTTACTTCAAAAACAGCCCTGCTGTAAACGAGCAGCAACGCGAACAAAAATGAGTACAAAAGAATTTGTCGTTTCATAAAAAAAGCTCCAAAGCCGTTTTGATACGGTTTGGGAGCATTTTATCATACAAATTACGCCGTATTTTGCAATAAAAACACGAATTTTGCGCTGTTTGGTCTATTGATACTTGTATTCGGAATACATATAAATCATTCCGCCTCTCGTGCGCTTATAAAAGTCTATGCGGTTGGAATACTCGTAAATGAACACGGTAGGGTCTTTTCGGGTGGCGAATATGCGTGGCATTTCGCTAGGGTTGTAGCCACCGCGAGTAACCACCGTTTGAGCCTCCGCCTGATAGTCCTCCATCCTGAATTCACGATTTCCGCGTCGGATTCCGTCGTCGACTTTGGTTTCGAGATCTTCCTCATCATCCTCGCCAAAAAGCAATTTCTTGGCATTCTTTTGCTGTTTTTGCTCAGTATCCTCGTCGTCACGGTCACCGAAAAGAATCTTTCGCGCATCCTTTGCCTTTTTCTCTTCGTCAACATCTTCGTCGTCGGTGTCTTTACCAAACAAAAGCTTCTTTGCTTCGCGACGCTTTTGTTCTTCGTCGTCTTCGCTCATGTAGCCACTCTCCTTAAGCTTGCGTTCGCTATCTTCGCGCGCAGCCTCGAGAATGTTGACAGGCTTTTTGGCAGCGTTCTCGTCCTTTTCTTTTTCCTTTTGCGCCTTTTTCTCCTGCTTGATAATTTTTTTGTACTCGTCTATCTCTTCGTCGCTAACGCCCTGATTTACGGTGCTAGTTAGCGTAACCTTGTCGCGACGCTTTTCTAGGCCCGGCTGCATAGTTGTGCGTCTGTTCTTGCGCTTGAATTTGCGGTTGACCTGATAGACGCTCAGCGCAACAGAGGCAAACAGCGACAAAAACAAACCCAAAAAATACAGCGCCGCTACCGAAGAAAGCGAAACGCCTTTTAGCGCGCATACGATTACAAAAACAAGGCTGTAAACAAACGGTATCCAAAGTCCCAGCGTGACGAAAAGCCAAGCAACGAATGAAGTCGCCAGGTCTATAATTTTTTTTATTAAGTTGACAATAAGTCCTATTATCACTTTTGGCTTTCCTCTTTGGTGCAATTATTTTGCAAAAATCAATGCGCTGTGTGTACTAAAACTGCGTTATGGTCACAAATTTGAGGGTACGTACCCGGCAATTACTTACCGATATACTCACATCCCATGTACTCTACGAGAGCATCCGGAACCTTTACGCTACCGTCGGCCTGCTGGTAATTTTCTATGATTGCAGCCACGGTTCTACCCACTGCAAGTCCACTGCCGTTGAGCGTATGAACGAAAGCGGTCTTGCCGTTTTCACGGTACTTGATATTCATTCTTCTCGCCTGATAGTCCATAAAGTCGGAGCAAGACGAAATTTCTACGTAGCGGTTGTAGCTAGGCATCCACACCTCGATATCAAAGGTCTTTGCCGACGAGAATCCGATATCTCCGGTACAAAGTGCAACGACTCTATAAGGAAGTTTCAATAGCTTCAAAATGTTTTCTGCCGATGCAGTGAGCTTTTCGAGCTCGTCAAGCGAATCTTCAGGCTTACAAAATTCTACAAGCTCAACCTTGTTAAATTGGTGCTGACGGATAAGTCCGCGAGTATCTCTGCCCGCGCTACCTGCCTCTGCCCTAAAACACGCTGTGTACGCGCAGTATTTTAGCGGAAGCGTTTCGCCGTCCACTATGTCTCCGCGGAGCATATTAGTAACCGGAACTTCGGCAGTAGGAATAAGGAAAAAGCCGTTGTTCTTAACCGAAAAAGCGTCTTCTTCGAATTTTGGAAGCTGCCCCGTGCCGTACATACTCTCACGATTGACCATGAACGGAGGGAAAATTTCCTCGTAGCCTGCCTCGGTATGCGTGTTGAGCATAAAGTTGTACACGCTACGCTCAAGTCTTGCGCCCAAGCCTTTCATAACAGTAAAGCGCGCACCCGCGATTTTTCCGCCCGTAGCTGCATCTATAATTCCCAGCTTTTCGCCTATTTCCCAATGTGGCTTTGGCTCAAAGTCAAAAGTGGTGGGCTGGGAGAATTTTCTTATTTCCACGTTGTCGGTTTCCTCTTTGCCGACAGGAACGGACGGATGCGGAATATTAGGAACGCTGAGCACAGCCTCCTTGAGTTCAGGCTCGATGGTAGCAAGCTCCTCGTCGAGATTCTTTATTTTGTCACCAAGCTCCTTCATGCGCTTGATGTCCTCGGTAGCGTCCAGCTTTTGTTTTTTCTTGATAGCAATCTGCTCGCTTTCTTTGTTGCGGGTGGCTTTCATAACCTCAACTTCTTTGAGAATTTCTCTCTTGCGGTTATAAAGTCTCGCCACCTTGTCGGGATCATAAACTCCGCTACGGTTAGCAAGAGCAGTTTTTACTTCTTCGAGGTTTTCGGCTATATATCTTACGTCCAGCATGGTACGCCTCCGATTGATGAATATTTATTGTAATATTATAACTCAATAACGGCAAAAAATCAACAAAATCAATGTCCACCGTCACTATATAAGTAACTTTTGCCAAAATTTAAGATTATATAAGTAATTATTGTCATAAAATACGCGCAATACTGTTGTTTTTTTGCTAGAAAGATTTCCACCCTCACGCAAAATTCATCGCTTGCGACTGAAAAAAAATTGGTGCAAAAAAATTTCACCAAATTTTTATTGATTAGTCAGCAAAATTTATTGACAAGTCAATATTATATAAATATAATATTTGCAAACTAATATAGGAGATATTATGACAAAGATTTTCAGACTCTTTAGACTGCATGAATGGATACTCTTTTCTCTCATGCTAATCGCCGTCATCGGTCAGGTTGCCTGCACGCTCACCTTGCCCGACTATATGTCGGATATCGTGGCAGATATTACGGGCGCTAGCAAGAGCGCAAGCAGAATTTGGCGCGACGGCCTGATTATGGTAGGAATCGCTGGCCTCAACGCCTTGTGCGCTATGATTTCTAATCTGCTCAGCGCAAAGCTGTCGGCGGATTTTACCGCGCACCTAAGGGAAATCGTGTTCAAAAAGGTAGAAAGCTTTTCGATGGAAGAAATTAACCGCTTTTCTACCGCCAGCCTTATTACTCGCTCCACCAACGATATTCAGCAGATCGCCAACGTCTTTTCCATGGGATTCAAATTCTTGCTCATGTGTCCACTCATGGCGACTTATGCAATAATCAAAATTATAGGCAAAAGCCACGAGTTGTCGCTCGTTACCGCAGGTGGAGTTTTGCTACTCGCTATTTTTATTGCCGTAGCCTTCGTGCTGGTTATGCCAAAGTTCAAATTTATCCAGCGCCTCGTAGACAAAACCAACAGCGTAATGCGTGAGAATTTGATTGGCTTGCGCGTAATCCGCGCCTACAACGCCGAGCAGTATCAGGAAAAAAAGTTTGAAAAAATCAACAACGAGCTCACCTCCACCTCGCTGTTCATCAACCGCATAATGACACTTATGGATCCGCTAATGATGTTTATCCAAAACGGACTGAACTTGACTATAATGTGGTTTGGTGCGTATCTCATCAACAAAAACGCATTGTCACTCCCCGTTATGACGGCGTTTTCCATGTACGCAACGCACGTTATTATGTCGTTTATGTTCATCACCGTCGTATCGGTAATGTTTCCACGAGCGATCGTCAGTGCCAAGCGAGTTTCGGAAATTTTGGATTCCAAAAACCTAATACTAGATCCCGAAGATCCTAAGCAAGCCTCCACAAAGGGCTGTGTGGAATTCAAAAACGTTTCCTTTAAGTTCCACGACGGATCAAGCAACGTATTGAGTAATATTAGCTTTAGCGCAAGCAAAGGCGAAACCGTTGCCATCGTAGGCGGTACGGGCAGCGGAAAAAGCGCGCTAATCAACCTTATTCCTCGTTTTTACGACGTTACCGAGGGCGAAGTGCTGGTGGACGGCGTAAACGTAAAAGACTATCGCCAAGCGGATTTGCGTGACAAAATAGGCTACGTCAGCCAAAAGGCAATAATGTTTTCGGGTACGATTCGCTCCAACGTTACTTTTGGTAGCGACGATATATCTGAGGCGGAAATCAAAAAAGCAACCGAGATTGCTCAGGCGAGCGAATTTATCAGCCAGCGCCAAGAGGGCTTGGACGCTCATACAGCCCAAGGCGGAGCAAATCTTAGCGGCGGACAAAAACAAAGACTTTCCATCGCCAGAGCTATTGCGAAAAATCCAGAAATTTATATATTTGACGACTCATTTTCGGCTCTCGACTACAAAACCGACAAATTGCTGCGAAAGGCGCTAAAAAATTATACCACCGAGGCAACCAGTATAATCGTTGCTCAGCGTATCGGCACGGTAGTGGGCGCGGACAAAATTTTGGTGCTGGACGAAGGGCGTTTGGTGGGAATGGGAACTCACAGCGAACTGCTAAAGTCCTGCGAAGTTTACCGTCAAATTGCATATTCTCAGCTAAGCAAGGAGGAACTCGAAAATGCCACCTAAATTTACACCGACAAGGGCTCCGGAAAAAGCAAAAAACTTCAAAACGTCAGCTCTTCATTTGGCGAAATACCTCAAACGCTATTTGCCTGCTATGGTCGTGGCGGTGATTTTTGCGGTAAGCGCTACCGTAATAAACATTATTTCGCCCGACAAGCTCGGCGACATTACCACCATGATAAGCAAGGATCTGGTGGCTATTTCGCAAGGCCTAAAAACCAAAATTGACGTAATTGCAATAGGACGTATCGGTATTTTGCTTGCCATACTCTACTTGTGCGCGTTGACATTCAACTACTCCCAGTCGTTTATTATGACCACGGTAACCCAACGCACCTCGCAAAAATTCCGTAGCGACATAAGCAAAAAAATTAACCGTTTGCCACTAAGCTACTTTGATTCAAAAACTCACGGCGATATTTTGTCGAGAGTCACAAACGACGTGGACACTATCGCTATGACCATGAACCAAAGTATCGTTTCGACTTTTACTTCTGCATCCACCATTGTCGGATTACTCATTATGATGTTCGTGTCCTGCTGGCAGCTTGCACTAGTAATAATAACTACGGTGCCAATAAGCCTTATATTTATGAAGTTGATGGTGGGCAGAAGCCAAAAATACTTCGTCCGCCAACAGCAAGCCTTAGGTGAGCTTAACGGTCATATCGAGGAATCTTATTCCGGTCACACCTCTGTAAAGGCTTACAACGCCGAGAAGGAAGTTACCGACAAGTTCTGTGCAATCAACGAAAATCTCCGTGCTAACGCTTGGAAGGCTCAATTTTTGTCAGGCATGATGCATCCGATAATGATGTTCGTGGGAAACCTTGGATTTGCTGCAGTTTGCGTGGTGGGTGGATTGCTGTTTATTGACGGCAAAATTGAGCTGGGTAAAATCGTAACATTTATTATGTACGCGCGCATGTTTTCCAACCCTCTCGGTCAAATTGCGCAAATCGCGACCTCGCTTCAGTCCACTATGGCTGCGGCGGAAAGGGTATTCGAGTTTTTGGACGAAAAGGAGATGGAAAAGGAAAACGTAACCGCAAGCTTGCCAAACGTGCGCGGTGATGTGGAATTTAAAAACGTAACCTTTTCTTACAGGCCCGGTCATCCTATAATAAGGAACTTCTCCGCCTCTATCAAAGCAGGTCAAAAGGTGGCAATCGTCGGCCCTACCGGTGCAGGCAAAACCACCATGGTTAACCTTTTGATGAGATTTTACGAAATAGATAGCGGAGATATTTTGATAGACGGCATAAGCATAAAAGACCTTTCGCGCGAGAATATTCATAACCTGTTCAGCATGGTGCTTCAAGACACTTGGCTGTTTAACGGCACTGTGCGAGAAAATATAGTCTACAGCAAAACCGCCACGGACGAAGAAGTGGAAAGGGCTTGTAAAATGGCGGGAATCAGCCACTTTATTGGCACTTTGCCAAACGGCTACGATACCGAGCTCGACGACAAATCAACACTGTCCGCGGGGCAAAAGCAGCTCGTTACTATTGCGCGCGCTATGGTCGAAAATGCACCTATGCTCATACTCGACGAGGCAACCAGCTCCGTAGACACACGCACCGAAACGTTGATTCAGCAGGCGCTGGACAATCTCACTGCCGAACGCACCTCGTTTATTATCGCGCACAGGCTTTCTACGATAAAAAACGCCGACCTTATTCTCGTAATGAAGGACGGCGACGTTATTGAGCAAGGCAACCACGACGAACTCCTTGCTTTGGGCGGATTCTACAGCGAGCTGTACAACTCGCAATTCGACAAGGACGAATAAGGAACGACTATGGAAACGCTAAACGATTTTATGATATTTATGGCAACGATGCAAAAGCGCTTTAATAAGATGATGGCAGAAACTCTTGCACCGTACGGCCTAAACGGTATGCACGCAATCTACCTCAAGGCAATCAGCGACAACCCCGGCGTTACGCTAAAGGAGCTTTCGACACTGGTGCGTTGCGACAGCGCCCACACTTCCCGTGCGGTAGCCACTCTCACCGAAAAACAGTTCGTTTGCGATGACCGCAAGGATGCTTGTCAAAAGAAGTACAAGCTATTCCTCACCGAAGCAGGCAAAGATGCAGAAAATGACGTTGAACAAAAAATGACGCTTTTCCACCAAAACACGCTAAACATTTTGTCAAGCGACGAGCAGAAAATCTTTTTGGATCTAATCAAAAAGTTTTTGGTTGAATTTCACGGCGAATAACCAAAGCAACTGCGCGTGCGTATACGGGTTTAATACAAACAAAAACGGCGCGTGTCGTAAATTCTCGACCACGTAGCCGTTTTTTTGTGTCCATAAACAATTATATCAAGTTGTTTTTCTCCCCGTTTTGCACTACTAGCACGGGTGCAAAATCTCAGCAATCGTTCCGCTTCAAAAACGAAATTATTGCGTTTATCAGCTCGCTCGGGTCGTTGGAGTACAGCATAAGATGCGTCATATCGTCGAATATAAACATCGACTTTTTGTCGCTACTTACCTTGTCGTACAAAAACTTGGGTGACTTTATGCTTACAAGCTGGTCGAGATGTCCCCAAAGAATTAAGGTAGGCTTGTTGATACTTCCCGCATCCGCAATAGCCTTGTTGCAGGTTTTGGCGATATAACGAAAGTTTTTTATGTTGGACGGAGTCCAGTTTGGCACGACCTGCGTTGCTGCCATGTAGATGGAAATGCGCTTGTTTTTATTGAGCTCCTTTACGTCGGACTTAACCTTGTCCACAAGCGAATAGTCGCCGTCCTTTTTCGCCAGCCTTCGATATCTCAAACCGCGAAAGAACATCTTGGTATAGTACACCGCCGTCATAGGCAAAAACGCAAAGTTATAATACTTATTTGCAGGCGCCATGAGCACGAGATTGCGAAATTCGTACTTGGACGCAAGATAGGTGGCTATTGCTCCGCCCATCGAAAAGCCTATTACGTCCACCACGTCGCACTCGGCTGTGAATTTTTTAAATTCACTCTCCACCAATGCAAACAAATCCTCTGCCCTAAACCTTACCTTTCGCGTGCCGTGTCCGGGGTACAGCGGACAGTAAACCTTGTCATAAATCTTTTTTAGGTCGTCAACTATCGGGACGCAATCTTTTGGACTCGTCAAGAATCCGTGTAATAAAAAAACACCTTTCATTTTATACTCCAAACCGATTATTAAATATTGTTACTTGTTTTTCACAAAAGCAAATCGGCTTGGCGTACTGCGAAATTAACCCTTAAGATATCTTTTCACCAATGCAACGGTATCCTCGAGCGCGGTAACGTGGGTACGTTCCGTACCGTGAGAAGCCTGAATTCCAGGGCCGATAAGCGCGCCCTTTGCATCGTGTCCTGCTCTCCAATACGCACCTACGTCCGAGCCATATCTAGGGTAAATATCCACCGCATATTTGATTCCGATTTCCTTTGCCATATTGATAAGTCTAGTGGTAAGCTCATAATCATACGGACCGCCAGAATCCTTGGCACAAATGGATACGTCATACTCGGTACAAGTCAAATCCTTGCCGATACACCCCATATCAAGTGCGAGGATTTCATCCAATCCTTCACCTACCGCTGCACCACCGTGTCCAGTTTCTTCAAACACGGTAAACACGAATACCGTATCATTTTTTGGCTTTATACCTTGTTTGCTAAAATCGTTCATTACGGCCAAAAGACACGCTGCACTTGCTTTGTCATCAAGGAAACGAGATTTTACGAAGCCTTTTTCGGTAATAGTCGTACGCGGATCAAATGCAATAAAATCACCAGCGCTTATCCCGAGCTTTTGTACGTCATCTTTAGTTTTTACAATTTCGTCCAATCTTACCCACATTGTTCCTTCGTCACGAGGTAAAGTTCCCGCATCGTCAAAAACGTGAACAGAAGGACTGTCGGACATAAAAGTTCCCGTATAAACCCTGCCGTCACGAGTATAAACTCTACAATACTCACCTTCGACAGTAGACATAAGCGGGCCACCAATTTTTGTAAAACGAAGTTTGCCTTCGCCGGTAATTGATCTTACCATTGCGCCGAGAGTATCTATGTGCGCAGAGATTCCCACTTTTTTATCACTGCTCTCGCCTGGCATATAAACTTCTACGCATCCTTTGTTGGTGACTCTAGACTTGTAGCCAAGTTCATCTGCAACTTTAACGACGTAATCTGCCGCTTCACGCGTAAATCCCGTAGGACTGTCTATCGACATCAACTTAGTAAGACTATCAAGCAAAAAATTATCTTTCATTTTGACTCCCCAAAATATTAGTAAATAAATACTATTAAAGTATAAACTATCCTCATCAAAAAGTCAATTTATTACCATTATCTAACGAATTTGATGAACAAATCCGTCAAATCCACCGTTATTTTTTATAGAAGTAAGCTTTGTTTAAAACGTCGATTTATTATCAATGCAACAAAAAAGGCTGCCACTTTGTAGTGACAGCCTTTGTTTTGCGAGTGACTTAAATTATTTAAGTTCAACTTCTGCGCCAGCTTCCTTAAGCTTAGCAGCATACTCATCAGCGGTTTCCTTAGAAACGCCTTCCTTGAGGTTGCTAGGAGCCTTGTCAACGAGAGCCTTAGCTTCTGCAAGTCCGAGTCCGGTGATTTCTCTAACAACTTTGATAACTGCGATCTTGTTTCCACCAGCAGCCTTAAGAACTACGGTGAATTCAGTCTGCTCTTCTACAGCAGGAGCAGCAGCGCCACCAGCAGCAGGAGCAGCAACAGCCATTGCAGCAGCGGAAACGCCAAATTCGGTTTCTATCATCTTAACGAGGTCGTTAAGTTCAAGTACGGTCATACCCTTGATTTCTTCTAAAATTTTATTGAGATCAGCCATTTTTATATTCTCCTTATATTATTTTTTTTAATTTAGGCTTGTTTTTTTGCCACTTCACTAACAGCAATGGCAAGACTGCGCATCGGCGAGGTAAGCAGGCCGAGCAACTGCGAGAGCAGAACTTCTTTCGAAGGAATATTAGATACTGCAACGATTCCGTTAGCATCAAGAATTTTGCCTTCTACGATACCGCCCTTAACCGAAATTTTATTGTTGGTTTTCTTAACGCTTTCCATTACGATTCTAGCAGGAGCGGTTGCGTCGTCGTACGAGAACGCTACTGCAGTAGGACCTTCAAGAACCTTGTCAAAACCTTCGTAACCAACGTTGTTGAAAGCACGGAGCACGAGACGGTTTTTCAAAACCTTGTACTCAACGCCTGCCTTACGCAAATTGTTACACATTTCGGTATCTTCAGCAACGGTCAAGCCACGGTAGTCAACCAAAACAACGCCCTTAGCGCGCTTTGCTTTATCTTCGATAACCGCAACCTGTTCTGCCTTAATCTTTATAGATTCCAAAGACATTTTGTATCCTCCTT